>DASQHV010000049.1:0-4224 GCA_035631915.1 Candidatus Acidiferrales bacterium
AGAAACTGCTCGACGCGCGCAAGAGCTACGACCACGGCTGGGAGTTCGTTCTCGGGCACTATCAGAAGCACGCAACCTTGCCGGCCTGAAAATCAAGGCGCCCGATCAGTTATCGCGCACTTACTGACGAAGGAGATCGAAGATGAAACTCTACGTTACGCCGCCGTCGCCGCGCGCCTTCAAGGCAATGGCGCTCAGGAATCACCTCGGGCTCGACTGCGAGCTTTGTTACATCGATTTCACGAAGGGCGATCAACATCGCCCCGATTTTGTCGCGCTCAATCCGAACGAGCGGATGCCGGTGCTCGAGCACGACGGATACGTGTTGTGGGAATCGAACGCCATCCTGCGCTACCTCGCTTCGCTGAAGCCGGAGAGTGGCGTGTGGCCCGCCGACGCGAAGGGGCAG
Organism: Candidatus Acidiferrales bacterium; assembly: GCA_035631915.1. Lineage (GTDB taxonomy): Bacteria > Desulfobacterota > Binatia > Binatales > Binataceae > Binatus. The sequence continues at coordinate 410 of DASQHV010000049.1, forward strand.
GCCGACGTGATCCGCTGGATGTCATGGGAGGGCGCGCATTGGGCGCCGGCGTGCGCGCCGTTTGCATTCGAGCGGGTCGCCAAGAAATTCCTCGGTCTCGGCGCGCCAGACGCCGCTGCGATCGCGAAAGGCGAGCCCGAGTTTCACAAGTTCGCCAACGTGCTGAATCTTTCGCTCAAGGGTCGCAAGTGGCTTACCGGCAACGATCTCACGATTGCGGATTTCTCGGTGGGCTCGTGGATGACGCTGGCGCAGGCGGCGCAGTATCCGCTCGCGAACTATCCGGAGATCACCCGCTGGTACGACGCGCTGGCGTCGCTGCCCGGATGGAAGGAATTGCCGCTCCCAGCAGCGGCCTGAATGGACAACCATGAAGCCGTCGATCTGGCTCAAGATTGCAGCGTCGCTCCAGGCGCTGGGCACGGTCTTCCATACGCTGGCCACGTGGAATCCGCCGAGCCGCGGACCGGCGGAGGTCGCGGTCTTTGAGGCGATGCGCGGATATCGCTTCGAGATCATGGGCGCGACTCGCAGCCATTGGGATTTCTACCACGGCTACGAATTCTCGATCACCGTCATCTTCGCGATGATCGCGGTGCTGATTTGGCAGTTGAGCAGTCTCAGCAGTTCCGAGCCCGATCGCGCGCGCCCGCTGCTCATCACGATTCTCATCGCGCAGGTTTTCCTGTCGCTGATCAGCTGGACCAACTTCTTCGCCGGTCCTGGCGTGATGTCGATGCTGATCATCATCTGTATGGCGGTTGCGCTGGTCTCACTGCCGCGCAACGCCGACGCATAGAGCGGGCTTCGCCACTCGCGCATCGGACCGTGCGATCATATATTCCGTGAGCGCCGAACGCCGGGCGGCGGGCGCGGAGCGGAATGAGCATCACGGATAGTCCTGAAGTCGTGTTCGTCGGCGGCGGGATCGGCGGCAGCGCGTTGGCGGCGACGCTCGCGCGCGAAGGCGTCTCCTGCGCCATCCTCGAAAAATCCACCGTTCACATCGACCACGTCCGCGGCGAATGGATCGCGCCCTGGGGCGTCGCGGAAACGCAGCGGCTCGGATTGTACGAAACGTTGCTCAAGGCCGGCGGCCATCATCTGAAGCGGCACATTCCGTACGGCGACGACGCCGACCCCGAAGTCGCGCAGACCCAGCCGCTCGAGTTCGCGACCTTCGAGGGCTTGGGATTGAAAGGGCCGCTCTGCATGCGGCATCCGCACCACTGCGACGTCGTCAACGCGGAAGCAATCAGCGTCGGCGTCGAAATGATCCGCGGCGTAACCGACGTCGTCGTCACGCCGGGCGCTCCACCGCAAATCCGCTTCCGTCACGCCGGCGTCGAGCGCACCTTCAGGCCGCGCCTCGTCGTCGGCGCCGACGGTCGCAATTCAATCGTGCGCGCGCAGGCGGGCATAACGCAGCATCGCGATCCGACTCATCACCTGATGACCGGGATGCTCGTAGATGACGTCGATGGATGGCCAGAGGAACTGCAGATCTTCGGCACTGAGAACGACATTAACTATCTCGCTTTTCCGCAGTCGGCCAGCCGCGTGCGCCTCTACATCTGCTATGGAATCGATCAGAAGCGCCGCTTTGCGGGAGTAGACGCGCAGGCGCGGTTCCTCGACGCGTTCAAACTCAAGACTGTGCCCGGCAGCGACTACCTTGCCAACGGAACGCCCGCCGGCCCGTGCAATTCGTACGGCAACGAAGACACCTGGACCGACACGCCCTACGCGCCGGGCATCCTGCTGATCGGCGACGCGGCGGGGCACAACGACCCGATCATCGGCCAGGGACTTTCGATCACCTACCGCGACGTGCGGATCGTTCGCGACCTGATGCTGGCGGATCGCAACTGGACGCCCGACACATTCCGTCCCTATGGCGAAGAACGCGCGGAGCGGATGCGCCGCCTGCGGTTCACTGCCTCATTGTTCTCGATTCTCAACGCGGAATTCGGTCCGCACGCTCGCGAGCGTCGGCTAAAAGTTCGCGAGCTGCGGCTCGGCAACAAATTTCCCGATCCGGGGCCGGCGGTCTATGTCGGTCCGGAGGTGCTGCCGCCGGAATTATTCGATGAAGCGATCCTCGATCGCGTGCGCGCCATGTAGAGCCGCGAGCGCTCCTGGAGCCCTCAGGCGCGACCGCTGAGCCGCGCACGCTCGAGCACGTTCTCGAAGATTCGCACCACCACGGCGTCGATCAGCATCCCGCCCGCACCGGCGGCGCCGGCGCCGTCGCGAATGGCGGCGTCGTAGGCATCCTTCATTTTCCGAGCACTTTCGATCTCGTTCGGAGTCGGCGCAAACACGTCGTTGGCCAGCTCGATCTGGCTCGGATGAATCGCCCACTTGCCGACTGCGCCGAGCGTAGCCGCCCACGTCGCCTCGCGCCGGTAACCCTCGGGATCGCGAAAATTCCCGAACGGGCCGTCGATCGCGTCCAGTCCGTTGGCGCGACACGCAGTGATCATCCGCACTCGCGCGAAGTGCCACATGTCGCCGGGGTAGCGATGCGTCGGATCATTCGAAATGCCGAGACGCACGCCCTGGCTCGCGGATAAATCGCCGAAGCCGAGGATCAGCGCTTCGAGCCGCGGCGACGACGCCGCAATTTCCTCGACTCGCGCGAGCGCCGCACTCTCCTCGATCAGCGCTTCGAGCCCGATACGTTTCTTGAGCCCCTTTTTCGTTTCGATTTGCGTGAGCAGCGTGTCGAAGAACCAGATGTCGCGTGGCGCCTTGGGCTTCGGCACGATGATCACGTCGAGCTTTTCGCCCGCCCCCTCGACCACCTTGATCACATCGTCGTACGCCCAGTGCGTGTCGGCGCCGTTGACGCGGACCGCGCGCACCTTCGTGCCCCAGTTGAGATCGTTGAGCGCCTCGATTGCATTCTTGCGCGCAACTTCCTTTTGCGACGGCGCGACCGCGTCCTCCAAATCCAGAAACACCAGGTCGGCCGCCGACGCCATCGCCTTGTCAAACATCTTCGGGCTGGAGGCCGGCGTCGAGAGCTCTGAACGTCTGAGTCGAAGTGTCACGGCTGTTTCTCCTTTGCTCGATCTGAAATTCCCGCTTCGGCGAGAACCTCTTCCGTATGCTCGCCGAGCAGCGGCGGCCTGCGGTACACACCGGCGGGAGTCGCGGCAAACTTGATCGGCGTGCCGACCACGCTCATCGCCGGATTGTTGCCGGGAAGCTGAATCTCGGCGAGCATCGCGCGCGCCGCTACATGCGGATCTGCAAAGATCTCCGCCGCCGTGTTGGCCGGTCCCACCGGCACCGACCCGCCCAACGCCGCGACGATCTCGTGCTTGGTGCGAGCGCTCGTCCAGCGCGCCACCACGTCAGTCACGAATTCACGATTCTGTACGCGGCGTGCGTTGCTGCGAGTCCGCTCGTCTTCAATCAGTTCGGGCCGGCCGATAATCTGGCACAGCTTCGCCCAATGATTGTCGGTGGGCGCCGCGATCGCGACTGCACCGTCGCTCGCCGGATAAACGTCGAACGGACACAGCGACGGATGGCCGGTGCCGCGCGGCGACAAGGCTTTTCCGGTGACGGAGTAGTTGACGACGACGGTCTCGCACAGCGACAGGATCGCGTCGTACATCGCGACGTCGAGAAACTGTCCCTCGCCGGTCGCACGCGCGTGATGGATCGCCGACACGACGCCGAGCGCCATCAGCACGCCGGGAAAGATGTCGCCGACGCTGGCGCCGTTGGGAAATCCCGCGCTACCTACCGGCCCGGTAATTCCGACTAGCCCGCCCATGCTCTGCGCGACCACGTCGAACGCC
>DASQHV010000050.1:0-11067 GCA_035631915.1 Candidatus Acidiferrales bacterium
AGATCACGCCCGCGGCCTCGGATGGGATCTTGGGGCGCCGCTGTGTGCCAACCGCGAGCAACTGCAGCCGGTCGGTTCCTACGGGCATTTCGGGTTCACGGGCACGATGCTGTGGGCGGATCCAATTTCATCGACCTATGCAATCGTTCTGACGAACCGCACGTATCCCAGCGGCGCTGGCGACGCGGGTCCATTGCGTCGCGAAATCCTGACGCTGATCTCGGATCGCCTGGGCGACCTGTCCGAGGAACAGGTAGTGGAGCGTCGCCCCTCCCTCAACACGTATTGCCGTCTGGCCGCACGCAATGCGCCTCAAACCGAGGTGCTGTCGGGAGCTGACGTACTGGCCGCCAACGGGTTTGCGCAGCTCAAAGGCGCGCGCGTTGGATTGATAACCAACCAGACCGGCGTGAGCCGCGGCGGCGCCCGCGACATCGAGGCCCTGTCCCAAGCTCACGGGCTGGTGCTGCGCGCGATCTTCAGTCCGGAGCACGGCCTGCACGGCGACGTCGATCAAAGCGTCGCGTCCGGCATCGAGCCGGCGACGGGGTTGCGCTTCTTCAGCCTGTACGGGGAAACGAGGCGCCCGAGCGACGCGATGCTCAATGGCGTCGATGCGGTGGTGTTCGACGTTCAGGATTCCGGCGCGCGCTTCTACACCTACGTCACAACCATGGCCTATGCGATGGAAGTAGCCGCGCGCCGCGGCATCGACTTTTACGTGCTCGATCGGCCTAACCCGCTTTCGGCCGCTGTCGTTCAGGGCCCGGTGATGGATGCAGATCTGAAATCCTTCACCGGATATTTTCCCGTTCCGACGCGCCACGGCATGACGGTCGGCGAGCTTGCGCAAATGTTCAATCAGGAAAATCGCATCGGCGCCCGGCTGCACGTGATCAAGATGAGCGGCTATGCACGCTCCGAGTGGTTCGATGAAACGGGCCTGCGATGGACGCCGCCTTCGCCTAATTTACGAACGCTTGCGGAAGCGACGCTCTATCCCGGTGTCGCGATGGTGGAGGGTGCGAACGTCAGCGTCGGACGCGGCACCGACGCACCGTTTGAGCTGGTCGGCGCGCCCTGGATCGATTCTGACGCGCTGCGCTCCTACCTCGAAGGCCGGAAAATTCCCGGCGTTCATTTCCAGTCCGCCCGCTTCATTCCTTCCGCCGACTTCTATGCGGGGCGCAGTTGCAATGGAGTAAGGATTCTTCTCGACGACCGCCGGGCGCTCGACTCGCCCGCTCTTGGAATCGAGCTGGTGAGCGCGCTGCATAGACTGTTTCCGCGTGATTTCAAGATCGACGCGACACTGTCGATGGTTGGTTCGCGCCAGACTCTCGAGCAGATCAGATCGGGGGTGGATCCGAGACAGGTCGTTGCCAGTTGGCAACCGGAACTGGAGAAGTTCCGGATCATGCGCGCACGCTACCTTCTCTACTAGGCTTCGGCTAGCTATTCCTCCTCAAGCGCCACAAGATAAACGGATCCATCAGGCAGCCGGAACGCATGGTTGTAGGGCGCCCATCTCTCGATGCGCCCGAGAAGCTGCGGCTCGCCGTCGAGTTCCTCACGCACCTCGCTCCAGTCTTCGACCTCGGCATCCGGAATCCGGTAATACTTACCGTTTCGCTCAGCGACTAATAAGCATTGAGACATGGCTTACTCCGTTGACCCTTAGACTAGTCGTAGTCGGCGAGCCGGAGAAAGGGAATACCCATCGCGACTTGCCAGAATGAACGTTGCACCACGGCCTATCGCAACTTAACTCCAAAGCCCGCCTATCGTTTTACTTGCTGTATCCTCAGAAATGATTCGAGCACTTGACCGAATCGTTCCAGCGCGAGTGGTTTGGAATCGTAGTAGTGGGCGCCATTTGTGCGTGCCAGTCTCTCGGTGCCTTCGCTTGGGCGGTGGGCGACATAGATGATGGGACTGCCGATAAAACGTTGGTGAATCTGCACCAGCAGCCAGCTGCGATCACTCTCCTTGACGCCTTCGTCATCCAATACGACCAGCCGTACGTTCGGCTGGGTGAGCATTTTGAGGCTGGCGTATCCGTCCGAGCGATGCCGAGCGAGTTCCCAAGGCCGCTTGACTACCTCGAGCACCAATTCAGCCAATGCTTCATCATCAGAGACCAGCAGCAACGTTGGCGATGGATCGTGTTCGTCCAAATGCAGCCTCACTGACTGTTTCGGGCAAAGGAGACGCGGCACGGTGTGAAGTCTGCGCCGTCTCGCTCAGGTAGATAAGATGCACCAAATGTGCCACTGTTCAGCTACGGTCTGGAACGACTCGGTGCCGAAAAGGGGACAGAACCCACCTTCCTCTGTCTCGATCGGCAGCAGCATAAAGAGCTCTGAAGAAGGCACCAGCCCGAAGGGCTCACTGGCAAGCCACTGATTTTCAATGCAGAACCCTGACAAACGACCTGCGGGGCAGGGACCGCGGCACTACCATCTTCTGTGGGACGAGGAGTTGGAGGCGCTGCGGCCGTATCTCAAGCGAGTCGTCGAACGTCTCGACGACGTCGTCGCGCATTGGTACCGACTCTATGTTCTCCACTTCGGCGACGCTCGAACGCTTTCCGAACCTGAGTTCGGCGATATCTTCAGCACCGCTTTGTCGCAGAACACCTCGCACCTTCTCGCCGGGGATATGGACCGGTATTCGATCGACACGATCCGCCTCGGTGAGAGATTGTGCGAGCGGCAGGTCCCGTTTTCGGAGATCGTGACGTCGCTACATCTATACGAGGAAAGTGCCTACACGGCGTTCCCGAAGGATCCGCCTCCGGCGCTGGACATCTTCACGTCGTTCGACAAGTTGAGCCACATCCGGATGGTCCTGCTGGCCGACGCGTACTTCCGCTCCGCCTCGGCGAGCGCCGGTGCGCGGATCCAGGCGCTCGAACGTGAAGCCGCGTTGCTGTCGCGCGAACAACGGCGCAATTTTCGTGGGCTGGTCGGTTCGAGCGCCACGATGCGCCGGCTGTACGACCGAATCGAGGCCGCGGCCGCGACCCGCGGCACCATCCTGATCGTCGGCGAAAGCGGAACTGGCAAGGAATTGGTCGCACGCGCGATTCGCGAGTGCGGATCAGATTCGGATGCGCCATTCGTGGCGCTGAACTGCGCGGCCATCCCCAAGGAGCTGATCGAAAGCGAGCTGTTCGGCTACAAGAAGGGAGCCTTCAGCGGCGCGAACGCCGAGTTCCTGGGACTGTTTCGCGCGGCCGAGGGCGGCACGCTGTTTCTGGATGAAGTGACCGAGATGGCGCCGGAAACGCAGAGCAAGCTGCTGCGCGCGATACAGGAGCGGACGGTAAGGCCGGTGGGTTCGACGCGCGAGGTCCCGGTGAACGTGCGACTGATCGCGTCGACCAATCGCGAGCCCGAGGAAGCAGTGCGCGCGGGAAATCTGCGCCAGGACCTCTACTACCGGTTGCAGGCCAGCGTGCTGAATGTGCCGCCGCTGCGCGAGCGCAGCGAAGACATTCCGGCGTTGGTCGAGCACTTCATCGGGGTTTTCAATCAGACGATGCGCCCCAAAGTGCCAGTCTCAGGCATCGAGGGAAACGCGCTGGAGGCGATGCGGGGCTACCCGTGGCCGGGCAACGTGCGCGAGCTTTCGAACACGATCGAGGGAGCGTTTACGTTTTCCCATTCCAGTTTGATTCAACTCGATGATTTGCCGGCCGCCGTCACGGCGAGCTGTCTGGAACGGCCATCAAATGGTTCAAATGGAGCCTCTCAGCATTCGCAGACGCCCATCACCGACCAGGAAGCTACACCTCCTTTGCTGCCTATCGGCTCTTTTGCCGAGGCCGAGCGCGAGATCATTGCTCGGGCATTGACCAGCACGGACGGTAACAAGGTCGCCGCCGCAGCTTTGCTGCGAATCTCCCGCAAGAAGCTCTACGCGAAAATCGAAAAGTACGGCCTCGCGTAGTCACGGCCTCGCGATTCGCTGCTATCTTCTGCGGCGAGCGGTGCGCTTCTTCGGCGCCGCCGTCCCCGCCGCTTGACCGTTGGGCTCGAGAGAGCCGATTGATTCGCGACTATCGATGGTCAAGCGTTCTTCGGGGTCGGTGCTATGGGACTCGCGGTCCGTCGCCGGCTCCATCTCTTCCGGCACAGTCCACTGATGATCGTAAGGCGCTATGGTAGTTCCTTCACCCCAGCCGGGCCTCGCTCGACTACGCTCCTCCTGGCAATCGACGCAGTAAGATGCGAACGGGATTGCCATCAGGCGCTCGATGGCAATTGCTCCACCGCAACCGAGGCAGTTGCCATATTTGCCCGCGTCGAGCCGCGCGAGAGCTTCATCGAGGTACCTGAGCTTCTCCTCCGCGCGCGCGATGAGTCCGGCGTGAGTTTCGACCTCCGCGCTCGTGGACGCCAGGTCCATCTCGTCTTCCGGCTCCGTCTCGGACTCTTGCTCCTGATCGCGGCGCAGATCCTTGATTCGCTGACCCGTCTCGTCCTGCAGGCGGGTCAGCAGTTCCCGGATCAGCTCGTGGCCATCTCTCTCGTGGTGCTTCGGCTCGACGCTCATATATGAACTCGCCAGTCCCTACTTCTTGGAGATTTCGACCTTCTTTCCCGCGTCGGCCTCGATCGGCACGTTCTTGGCCACGGCTTCCTTGGCCAGCGGAACGGATACCTCGAGCACTCCGTTCTTGAAGTTGGCTTTGATCTTGTCGACGGCAGCCCCGTCCGGCAGGCTCATCCGCCGCTCGAAAGCCCCGTATGACACCTCGCGATGCAGGTAGTCCTCCTTCTTCACTTCATGCTCGCTCTTGCGCTCGCCTTTGATGCTAAGCACGTTGCCGTGCACCGTGACCGCGACGTCCTTGATGTCCAGGCCCGGCACGTCTGCTCGCACGACGAGATTCCCGTCCTTCACGTAGCTCTCGACTGCCGGCGTGAACGCCTCGTTGAAGTTATCCTCGAAGTCCTCGAACAGGCGCGGGAACGGCGATTCCCAGCGGTGCGCCATTCGTTCGAGCTCCCGAAAGGGCCGCCATTGTGAAAGTGCTCCCATCTTCTTTTCTCCTTTTGATTTTTGCGGGAATGGCTATCAACGACTAAATTCGAGCAAACATCGCGCCATTCGAAATTCAGGCGGGATAAGAGAAACGACGCCGAAACGATGTAGCCGATCGCGCCACGGCAGGGCGATTCTGTGGCAAAGGGACTCAGCAAGATTGCCTTTGAAAGGACTGTTCCAACACGATCACACACCCAATCCGCTGCGGCAGAGCCGTGGCGGCTCGGAGCCTTCAAGACCATGGTTGAGTCCTGCTTGGCATGGCATTAGCTAGCAACCTTGCAGAGGCTGAAAGCTGTGCTTGACCCAGGAAGCGAGCGTCTTCTGATGGTTCGCGATCAGATTGCCGCGCGCGGAGTACGCAATCCCGCTGTGCTTGAAGCAATGCGACGTGTTCCGCGGGAGGCCTTTCTGCCTGCTGAACTCCGCGAGTTCGCCTACCGGGACACCCCCCTCCCGATCGAGGGAGGCCAGACCATCTCGCAGCCATACATCGTGGCCCTCATGATCGAAACCGTTGAGCCTCGTGCCGGTGATCGGGCACTAGAGATAGGAACCGGCTCGGGATACGCGGCGGCCGTGCTAGCGGAGGTGGTCGGCGAGGTCTATACCGTCGAGCGGCACGAGCAACTGGCCAAACTGGCAATCAGCCGTTTTGGCAGCTTGGGATACTCGAAAATCAAAGTTCTGCACGGCGACGGCACTCTGGGTTGGGCCGAGCATGCTCCGTACGACGTGATCCTCGTAACCGCCGGCGGTCCGCAGGTGCCAAAGCCGCTGCTCGAGCAATTGGCGATTGGGGGCCGGCTGATCATACCAGTGGGCGAGAGCTCCCGACTGCAACGGTTGGTTCGCGTCACTCGGAAAAGCCAGGACGAATACGACGACGAGGATCTCGGCGAAGTTCAATTCGTCCCGTTGATTGGAGCAGAGGGTTGGGATTCCAGCGTCGCCAGGCGCGAGCGCCCGTCCACGCAGCGCAGCCGTCCCGCGACGATCGCCAAGCTGATCCGCGAGACGGCGGAACCTGTCGCGGAGATCGAGCAGTCGGACATCGGCGCGCTGCTGGAACGGATAGGCGATGCGCGCGTTGTGTTGCTTGGCGAGGCGACTCACGGAACTTCGGAGTTCTACCGGATGCGCGCGCGCATCACAAAAGAACTGATCCTGCGGCACGGCTTTAACTTCGTCGCGGTCGAAGCCGATTGGCCGGACGCCGCGCGAATCAACCAGTACGTGCGTCATGTTCCCGCGCGGCAGGAACAGTGGAAAGCCTTCAGCCGGTTCCCGACCTGGATGTGGCGGAACCACGAGGCGTTGGAACTGGTCGAATGGCTCCGCGGCTGGAACGCAGAGACGCGGGCTCCCGAGCGGCGCGCGAGTTTCCACGGGCTGGACCTCTACAGCCTCTTCACCTCGGTCAATGCCGTTATCAACTATCTGAGCAGCGTCGATCCCGAGATGGCAGCGACGGCGCGCCGCCGCTACGCATGCCTGAGTCCATGGGAGCACGATCCCGCGGCGTACGGGCAGGCGGTAATCAGCGGGCGCTATCGCGACTGCGAAGCTGCGGTTGTGGCGATGTTGCGCGAGATGCTGAAGCGGCGGATCGAATACTCCCAGCGCGACGGCGATCGTTTTTTTGACGCTGCGCAGAACGCTCGCCTGGTGGCGGCGGCGGAGCGCTACTACCGCGTGATGTACTACGGGTCGGTCGAGTCATGGAATCTGCGCGACCAGCACATGTTCGACACGCTCGAGCGGCTCCTGGAATTCCATGGTCCCGCCAGCAAGGGCATCGTCTGGGAACACAACTCGCACGTCGGCGACGCGTCTGCCACGGAGATGGGGTCGCGCGGTGAGCACAACGTCGGGCAGTTGTCGCGCGCGCGGTTTGGCGAATCGGCGTTCCTTGTAGGGTTTGGCACCGACCGAGGGACGGTCGCGGCGGCGTCGAACTGGGACGGACCCATGGAGGTCAAACGCATCCGGCCGTCCCACGAAGCCAGCTATGAGCGGCTATGCCACGACTCCGAGGTCAAGGCATTCATGTTGCACCTTAGAGACCCGGTGAGACAGGCGGTCCGCGACGAACTGGAAGCTGCCCGCCTGGAACGTGCGATAGGCGTCGTCTATCGGCCGGAATCCGAACTCACGAGCCACTACTTCCAGGCTTGCTTGCCCCGCCAGTTCGACGAGTACATCTGGTTCGACGAGACCCGCGCAGTCTCACCGCTACCCTCGATCGTGGCGCCGGGTGTGCCTGAGACATACCCGTTCGGGGTCTAGGCCGGCGCGCATCAACCGACGTATGCGATGACAAACACTCTCTCAGGAGTATTGCGCAAGCTCGACTGGATGCGCGAACAACGCATCTGGCCCAACGGCAAGCGATACCTATGGACCGACGCCTTCGGCGTTACCCTGCTCGTGTCACTCTATCGCGAACTGGGGCGCAAGGAGTTCCTCGAACGAGCCGAATCGGTGGTCGCTGACGTCGAGCGAGTGTTGGGACGACGCCGCGGACTGCGGATCGGCGAAGCCCCGGATCGCGACGGCCAGTATTTCCACTATCTCGCGATGTGGATATTTGCGCTGTCACGACTGGGTGCGATCATTCCGGAGTACCGTACAAAGGCGATCTCAATCGTAAAAGCTATTCACAACGCTTTCGTGATTCCCGGACGTGGCGTCATCTGGAAGATGCAGGAGGACCTGAGCGCCCCTTACCCGGGCTACGGCTTGGGTGCGCTGGATTCGTTCCACGGCTATGTAGTCTACCGCTCACTCGACAACACAGCACTCGCGGATGAGATCGCGCAGATGAAGCTGATAGTCGAGCGGACCTACCAGGATCTGAACATCGAACAGGACTTGGGACTTGGAATGATGCTTTGGATGACTCGCTTCTTTCCGGAAGAACGGTGGGCGCGGGTTCAGCGCGAGCGGAGTCTCGCGATGCTTGACCGCATGTGGGTCGATCCGCCGGGTTATTTCTGCCGCGAGCCGGGCGCGCCGTCGGTCAAGTTCGCATTTACGAACTACGGAGTCGCGCTGGGTCTCCAGGCCGTCGATAGCTGGCCCGAGCGCGTGGCGCGCGTGAACTCGTTTTTCGAAGAATACCGCTCGAACGATGAATACGACACCGACGCGATCACGCACGTGATGGCATGTGTGTCTGCCTTCCCCGGCGAGTTCATATTGTAGCGTTGTCTGAAACGGCCCGGTGCGGCGGCAATCTGTGGTTCCTTAAGCTGCCCTTTACCGGAATGGGTGAGCAAACAACTGTCTGGTCACTTATGCTGGAGGCTCTCGACGTATCGCGCCATCGACTCGATTCTTCGCTTCACCTCGGCATCGCTTTCGGGCGTGAACTCCTTACCCGGTTTCTGAAGAGTTGTCCCAAGGAAGGGCATCTGGATTCGCTCATGCGACGGTATACCCTTGCGGCCGTCGATCGCGTCCACAACCTCATCGAAAGGAAATTTACCGCCGTTCTTCGTTGCCAGCAGAGTGAGGTCAGGTGGCGGCGGGTTCATCGGAATGGTCTGGAGTGAGGGCCCGTTGCCCTTACCGTCGGAGCCATGGCACACAGCGCAGTAAGTCTCGTAGTCCTGCTTTCCCGACTGAGCTGCAGCGGTCCGAATGGTGAGAGCGAGCACCATGATCAGCGTCAGGAACGCGGTCGCCGTCAGCGCCGTCGCGGCAAGTACGCGCCGGCAAGGATTGTCCAAGTCTACCATGTTCGGTCTCCTTCAATGTTTCAGTCGAGATCGCCGTTTAGCCCGATCATGGCGACGACATCGCCCTTCAGATTGCCATGATCCTCAGGACCTCTTCCCGCGACGAAACGATAGCACTTATCTTTGCACTCAGATTGACATGCTAAACCTTCCATACTTCGCCCGACCTTGGCGCTGTATCCTTCGGATGCACCTCCGATTGCTGTTCTGGTGCCAAATGACCCGCTGAACGTTATTTCGTCAGTATGCGGCTGCTTCATTCGTGGGCACGCTACCTGCAGCGTCACACTCGAGATCCTTGCTCAGACGGGAGAATTCCAATGGCAGCAACAATTCAAGCCAGGGTGATTTCGCTGCGACCCGCTACGGAATGGAACGAAGTGAGGCGGCTGGCACCTCCGAGCATGCCCGAACGCGACGCCGACGTGAGGTATTTCCCGAGTGCGGCGGGGCGCCCGGACCGAACCCTGAGGCTGCGGGACGAAATGCTGGAATTGTATGCGTTTCGATTCTCTCAGGGCGGGTTTCGCGAGCTCGGCTTGACCTTCGAGCAGTTCCTTCACGTAGCGGCAACGCTCGACCTCAGCACGCGTCGCCGATTCGATGAAAATTGAGTCAAAGCGAGTTGCGAAAGCGATCGCGGTAGTTCTCGCGATCATCGCCGGCGCCGGCTGTGGCACGATGACCGGCACCGGCGAGGAGCGAGAGTTGGTTTCCAGTACACCCATATCCGCCGATTATGATCTGCCCACCGTCATGTACGGATGCTGGCAGGGATCGATCGATGGGTTCGATTCCATCACGCCGATCAGCTGGGTTGGCAACCTGGTCAGCAAGGCGATGAAAACGACCTACACGATGTGCTATCGGCGTCGTCCCCAAGGCGGTGGCGTGCTTTCGCTGGCGAACGTCGAAGTCGGGGGCAAGCAGGCGACAGTAGTCAGTTTCGAAAATCATGTCACGGCGGTCAATGTGGAGCGTCGGACCGGGCATTTGCGCAATCACGTGGTCTTCGAGCAGGTCGGCCATCTCTTTTTCGTGATTCCGATCTCGGCGCAGCAGGATATCTACGCCGAGGAGGATGTCGTAATGCAGAGCGAGGATCTGCTCGCGATGACGGGCCAGCAGCTTGTCAGGCTCAACGGCAAGGATATCGCGACGATGACCTTTCATGGCGATTTCCATCGCGTGCCCGACGACGTGAAGTCATGAATTGTCGCGCGCTCGCGATTGCGATCGTTCCGCTGCTTCTTGCGGCCTGCGCCGCGAGATCGGACGTCGCAGTCGAACCCGGCGTCGCGATGGCCAAGTTCAAGATGGTAGAGGTCGCGCCGGCGCGGAACGAAACCGGAGACCCCGGCCACGATCCGGTGGCGGCGACTTTTCGCGACGACCTGGTTAACGCGCTCGTCTCCGCCGGCGTCCAGGTTTCCGAGGCCGGCCCGCCCGCCGCGACCTTGATCGCAAAGCCAGCGCTGGTCCACTACGAATCCGGGAGCGCGCTGTCGCGATGGGTCCTGCCCGGCAGTGGCCGCACGCAGGCGACGGTCGCGGTTTCGCTGATCGACAAATCGAGCGGCGATTCGGTCGGCGATCTCGCCGCGACCGATCAGGTCTGGGCCGGCGGCCTTTACACTATCGGCCAGGATCGGCTGATCTTGTCGCGGCTGGCCGGCTCGATTGCCGACGAGATCAAGGCGCGGCTGTAACCCGAAGCGGGGGACCGAAAAATGAAACATCGAATCGCAGTCGCCGCGACGATGTTGGCGTCCGCCGCGTTCGGTCTCGCTTGCAGCACGCCCCAGGGGCCGAGGGTCGAGCAGATGTACGCCGCGCCGCCATCGGGCCAGGTCGCCGCACTTGAACGCGGTAAGTTCGCCCACACAACCGTGCTGCTTGGGCAAATCACCGGCGAGGAACCGACCGGCGAAGTCTTCAACAACCTGCGCGATGCGTTGTGGTTCGCGATGGAAACCAGCCTTACCCGATCGCACATCTTCGCCGACGTGCTGACCAACGGCAGCGCCGACTACAGGATCGACGGGACGATCGTGTCACATCGGGAACTGGCCGGGTCGCTGTCGGCCACCACATCAGTCCTGATGGTCCGCTACAAACTCACCGACGTCGCCGGCAACCGAGTGATCTGGCAGCAGGCGATCACGTCGCACTACGATCAACCGGTGGGCGGCGCAGCAGCCACGGCGAGCGTCCTCCTTTACGCCAGCGCCGCCCCAAGCGACGTAATCTTCATGCCGGGCAATCTCTT
>DASQHV010000051.1:0-2032 GCA_035631915.1 Candidatus Acidiferrales bacterium
CGAGTCAGCACCTCGGGGCCGTTGCCAATCAGAGTCGCGCCCTTGACCGGCAGCGTCATCTGGCCGTCCTCGATCAGGTAGGCCTCGCTGGCCGAGAAGACGAACTTGCCATTGGTGATGTCGACCTGTCCGCCGCCGAAACTCTTCGCGTAGAGTCCGCGCTTGACCGATTTAAGGATGTCGCCGGGGTCCGATTCGCCGGCGAGCATGAAGGTGTTGGTCATGCGCGGAATCGGCGAATGGGCGAAGCTTTCGCGCCGGCCATTTCCGGTCGGCGCCATCTTCATCAGCCGCGCGCTCAACCGATCGTGCAGGTACCCGCGCAGGATTCCCTTATCGATCAGCACCGTGCGTGAGGTCGGCGTGCCTTCGTCGTCGACGTTGAGACTGCCGCGGCGGTTCGGGATCGTGCCGTCGTCGATCACGGTGCAGAGCTCGCTCGCGACCCGCTCACCTATCCGACCGGCGAACGGCGAGACACCCTTGCGATTCATATCGCCTTCGAGCGGATGGCCGATTGCTTCGTGCAGCAAAATCCCCGGCCAGCCGGGGCCCAGCACCACGACCGTCTCGCCCGCCGGCGCATCGACGGCGTCCAGGTTCACCAGCGCCTGCCGAAGGGCTTCCAGAGCGTATGCGCGCCATCGGTCGTTTTCCAGAAAGTAGCTGTACTCGACGCGTCCGCCGCCGCCGAAACTTCCGATCTGGCGGCTCTTCCCGTCGTCGGCGATTACGCTGACGTTGAGCCGGCACAGCGGCTGGATATCGGCGGAAACCTGTCCGTTGCTGTTCACGACCATCACGATCTTCCGCTCGGCCGCGATCGAGGCCATCACGTTCTTCACCCGCGGATCGCGCGCGCGAACCAGGGAATCAATCTCGCTCAGCAGTTTGGCGCGCTCCGCGAGCGGAATTTCGAGCGGCGTCGTCGTCACGTCATACAGCTCGTGGCGCGCAACCGGCGCTCCGACCTGCACCGCACCGGCGGCACTGCCGCGCTGATCCGCGATAGCGCGCGCGGCCTCGGCCGCCAATCGCATCCGGTCCACGGTCACTTCGTCGGAGTACGCGTAGCCGGTGCGGTCCTCGGCGCACACCCGAACGCCCACCCCCTGGCTGACGCTCTTGCTGGTGTGATTCACCATCGATTCTTCGAGCCCGAGACCTTCGCTCGAACGATATTCGAAGTAGAGATCCGCGTAGTCGGCCTTGCGCTCGAGCGCCGTGCCGAGAATCCGCTCGAGCGCGGGATGGTTCACGCCGAAGCGGTTGAGGAAGAATTTTTCGGGAGCAACCAATTCGTTGGACATTGTGTTTTGCCGCCTATGGTCCGAGTCTATCAGAGGGCGGAGCAGTCAAGAAGGTCGCGTTCTTCCGCCTAACGATGGCTCTGGGAGCTAAACAGCGGACAGTGGTGTACAGAGTACGCGGACGCCTCGCCGCGACATCCGCGCGACCGAAAAAAAACGCCAGGAACGAATCCCTGGCGCCTTTGAAGTCTCAGCGAGCGGTCTTAGTCTCAGCCGGCTGCGGCCGCTCGACGCGGTGTTTCAGTCGCTGCGTCCTGCTTGCGGGTGCGACGGCGCGGCTTCTTCGACTTGGTCTGCTCTTCGTTGCCGGTGAACTCGATGATTGAGAGCATCGCGGCGGCGCCGCGGCGATGCCCGAACTTGATCACGCGGGTGTAGCCGCCCGCGCGCTCTTTGAAGCGCGGCGCGATCTCGTCGAACAGTTTCTTGACCGCCTCATGCGACTGCATGAACGCGAATGCGCGGCGCCGCGCCGCCAGATCGTTCTGCTTGCCCAGCGTGACCATCCGGTCCGCGATGCGGCGCAGTTCCTTGGCCTTGGGGTCGGTGGTCTTGATGCGCTCGTGGCGAATCAGCGCCAGCACCATATTCTTGAACAGGGCCTTGCGATGCGCCGCGGTGCGGTTGAGCTTGCGGCCCGAGTTGAGGTGACGCATTTGCTGTTTCTCGACTTGCGACGGCCCGGCCTAGACCGACTCGCGCCGCTCCTGTTCTTCCCACAT
>DASQHV010000052.1:0-2933 GCA_035631915.1 Candidatus Acidiferrales bacterium
CCAGCAGTTGCATCAGCACGTGATGCGTATGCGATTCGAAGTCCTCGCTGAGTCCATGACGGAACAGCCGCTTCATCGCACGGATAGCCAGCGGCGCGTTGGACGCAATCTTCGACGCCCACTCCTCGGCCTCGCCCATCAACTCTTCATGCTCCACGACCTTGTTCGCAAGGCCGAGCTCGACTGCGCGCGCGGGTGAGATGTCGTCGGCGATGAAACCGACTTCGCAGGCGCGCGCCCATCCGATCATCCGCGGCAGGTACCACGTGCCGCCGCTTTCGGGAACGATTCCGCGTTTCGCGAACGCGGGCACCAGCTTGGCGCGATCGCTGATCAGGCGGATGTCGCAGCCGAGCGCGAGGTCGAATCCGTAGCCGGCTGCGGGGCCGTTGATCGCGCAGATTACGGGCAGGTCGATTCGATGCAGCGTCACGGTGGGAATTTCGCGGGTGCTGACGTGCGAGGCGCCGGGCGCCGCGAGTCCGCCGCCGATCCCGCGCCCAGCGGCGGTGTCCTTCAGATCGAGCCCGCTGCAAAAGCCGCGGCCTTCGCCGGTCAGGATGATCGCACGAACGTTCGGATCGGCATCGAAGTCCTTGAGCGCTTCATTGAACGAAGTGAGCATCTCGGCGCTGATCGCGTTCATGCGGTCGGGCCGATTGAGTTTCAAAATTCCGATGTGATTCTGTTTCTCAACGATCAGATCGCCCATGTTGAATTCCTCCAGCGCATCCGCGGCGCGCGAACTTGCCTGTGCGAAACGGTATCGCACGGCGTCGAATTTGCGAAGTCCAAGCCAAGCGAATCGCCAAACCCTTGCGGCGCGGGCGCGAATTGCGCAAACCTAGCTCTGTTCGCCGACCGGCAAACTATTGGGAGAATGACTTGATGAACATCACGCATCTGCCCGCCACTACCACCGCGGACGAAGTCGCCGCGGCGCTGACCGAGGTCGGCGCGGTGATCGTCGATCAAATGTTGAGCGCGGAGGAAATGGACGCCGTCGCCGCCGAGCTAAAGCCGTGGACCGACGCCACCAAGTTCGGGCCCGACGACTTCAGCGGCCGGCGCACCAAGCGCACCGGTGGGCTGGTGGCTCGCTCGCAGAAGTGTCGCGACCTGGTGATGAATCCGCTGGTGCTCGGCGCGACCGGCAAGCTGCTCTCGCACGCGACCAGCTTTCAGCTTCATCTGACGCAGGTGATTTCGATCGGGCCCGGCGAGCCGGCGCAGCCGATCCATCGCGACCAGTGGGCGTTCGATTTTTTTACGTTCCCGCGTGACTTCGAGGTCCAGTGCAACACGCTGTGGGCGATGACCGACTTCACCGAGGAAAACGGCGCGACGCGGGTGGTGCCGGGCAGCAATCACTTCGACGACAAGCTGCAATTCAGCGAGAAGGATTCGGTGCCGGCCGAGATGACCAAGGGCTCGATCCTGTTTTACAGCGGCGCGGTCTATCACGGCGGCGGCGCGAACCGCTCCAACGCGCCGCGCGTCGGAATCAACATCACCTACAACGTCTCGTGGCTGCGGCAGGAGGAAAACCAGTACCTGGCCGTGCCGCTGGAAGTCGCGCGGACGCTGCCGGTCGATCTGCTGAGGCTGATCGGCTACCGGCGCGGCGCCTACGCGCTCGGCTACGTGGACGACTTGCGCGATCCGATCGAAGTCGTGCGGCCGGAGCTTCCACGATCGGGACTGGGCGATGACGACGTGCAGAAGAAGCTGCGCCAGAAGACCTCGCAACTGCGCGTTGACAATCGCTGAGCGCACGCATGACCGACAAAGAGCGGCAGGGATGGATCGTCGTCGGCGCGGTTTTCGTCACGATGTTCTTCATCTGGGGCGCGATCAATTCCGGCGCCGTGTTCTTCGTTCCGGTCATCAAGACCTTCGGCTGGACGCGCGCGAAACTGTCGGTCGCACTTTCAATCGGCTGGGTCACGGGCGGCGCGGCGGGACCGCTGATTGGCTGGCTGGCCGATCGAATCGACCCCAAGCGCATGATGGTCGTGGGTGCGACGGTCACCGGCCTGCTATGGCTGGCGCTCAGCCGCGCGACCAGTTTCTCGGAGTTCCTGGCGATTAACGGCCTGTTCGGAATCTGCGTCGGAGCGTCTACCTCGATACCGGTTTCGATATTGATCGCGGGCTGGTTCCAGCAACGGCGCGGACTCGCGATGGGGATTGCGTTCTCGGGCGGCACGCTCGGCGGCGCCGCCGTGACGATGGTCGCCAACTATTCGATCGCATACGGCGGGTGGCGTTTCGGCTACGTAACTCTGGGCGCGCCGATCCTGCTGATCGTGGTGCCGCTGATATTCTTCTTCGTCCGCAGCGAAACGTCAGCCGCGAACTCGGCGCGCGCGCTGGAATCCCGGACAGATCAACCTGAAAGGCCTGCTCCCGAGCCGATCACAAAAATCGAACTGCCCGGCCTTGAGCTTCGGCAGATGACCGGCGCGCGCTCGTTCTGGATGATCGCGGCGGCTCAGCTGATGACGGGATTCACGCTCGGCATGGGCCCGCATTTCGTCGCCTACCTGACCGGCATCGGCTACACGGCGACGTTCGCGGCGAGCATCATCAGTCTCTACCTCATCGTGACCACCGCCGGAACGCTGCTCGGCGGGCCGATGGCGGATCGATTCAGCGCGCGCGGAGCGCTAATCGCGACCTTCATTCTTTCGTCGCTTGGGATGATCGGGCTGTGGGGCGCGGCGCATCCGATTGCGCTCGCGCTGAACGTGCTCGCGGGAGGATTCGCCGGCGGCGCGATATCGGTGCAGATGCCGCTGGTGATAATCGAATCGCTGGGCATCAAGCGCTTCGGCTCGGCGATGGGAATCACGGGATTGTTCCTCACGGCGGGCGCCTTCATCAGTCCGATCGTCACGGGCAGGATATTCGACGTGTCGGGCAGCTATCGC
>DASQHV010000053.1:0-2280 GCA_035631915.1 Candidatus Acidiferrales bacterium
GTGCTCCGAGAAGAGATCGACCATCGTCTCTTCTTCGAAGCTCGACTCGACGACTGCGCCATGCGGCATGAAGGCGCCGATACCGTGGGCGATTGCCAACGTCGTCGCAAGCGCGCGGCCCGAGGCGTCCTGCTTGACGCCGACGAGCACCGGAAATCCCTCGCCGCGCGCCGGCAGCTCCAGTACTCCCTGCCCGATCATCCGCGGCGCGACCAGGATCACGTCGACCTGGCGCGGCGGCACTATAAACTTGTACGTGATGTTGTAGCCGCTGGCGAAGACCAACGTCTTGCCGCTCTTCAGATGCGGTTCGATCGTTTTGCGATAAATTTCCGGCGCGATCTCGTCCGGCAACAACAGCAGCACGACGTCCGCGCGCGTGGCCGCTGCGTCAACCGCGAGCGGCTCGAAGCCGTCCGCGCGCGCCTGGCGCCAGCTGTCGTCCTCCTGGTTGCCGACGATCACGCGATGCCCGGCGCGGCGCAGATTGATCGCCTGCGCGCGTCCCTGGTTGCCGTAACCGACGATCGCGATGGTCTTGCCGCTGAGGACCGAGGGCTCGGCGTCGCTTGCCGCAAAAAACTTTGCCATAGGCCTTAATCCGCGTTGCGCATCCAGTCGGCGACGCGTTCGCCGATCATGATGCAGGTCAGATTGGTGTTGGCGCGCACGATGTTGGGCATCACGGACGCATCGACAACGCGCAAGCCCTCGACGCCGCGCACACGGCAGTATTGATCGACCACTGCGCTCTGATCGTTTTCCGGGCCCATCTTCGCGGTGCCGACCGGATGAAAAATCGTCGTGCAGTTGTCGCGGACAAACGTCGCAAGCGCGGAATCAGAATTCACGACCTCCGGGGTAAGACTCACAAACTCCTTGATCATCGGCCCGAAGTGCGCGTCGTGCATCAACCGCCACGCGATGCGCACGCCGTCGGCCATCCGGCGCAGATCCTCAGGGTCATCGACGTAGTTGAGGTCGATGATCGGCGGGATGTCAGGACTGGCGCTGCGCAGACGCAGCCGGCCGCGCGAACGTGGGCGCTGCAAGCCCGGCACGACCGAGATGCTCGGCACCGGCACGTCGAGCCCGAGTCCCGGGGAAAGATTGGCGTCGAACATTTCGAACACGTACATCTGCATGTCGTTGAATTCGGCGGACCCCGTCGCGGTGTAACGGATGCCGATCGGGTTGGTCACCTGCGGGTCGTGTGGAATCCCCGGCCGCGGAATAGCAACGACGAAGACCATCGGATGGTCGATCAGATTGCTGCCAACCCCCGGCAAGTTCACCTGGCAGTTGATGCCATGCGCCGCGAGTTCGTCGCGCGGACCGATTCCCGAGCGCATCAGGATTGCCGGCGACTGGATTGCGCCGGCTGAGAGCGTGACTCGACGGCCGCGGACTTGCTGCAGCGTCCCGGCGGATTCGACTTCCACGCCGACGGCGCGCCCATTCTCGATCATCACGCGATGCGCGTTGACGCCCGGGCGAATGGTGAGATTCATGCGATGACGCGCCGGTGAAAGGTAGCCAATCGCCGTCGATACGCGGATGCCGTCGCGCCGGTTGCGCGGCCACGGACCGATTCCGGTGGACTCGGGATCGTTGTGGTCCCAGACCTCGCTATACCCGGCCGCGCGCGCGGCCTCGAAGAAGGCGCGGTTGAGCGGCTGCCAGGACTCGGGGCGCGGCCGCTGGATCCAGATCGGTCCGCCGACTCCATGAAAATCACCGCGCGCGTCGCGATCGTCTTCGAGCTTGCGATGGAACGGCAGCACTTTCTCGAAGCTCCATTCGCGATTGCCCCACGCCGCCCACTCGTCGAAGTCCTGCGGCGTGCCGCGCAGCGCAATATGGCCGTTGACGGCGGAGCTGCCGCCGGTCACCTTGCCGCGCGGGTACGGAATTTCACGCGAAGGCGTGGCCTGCGCCACCATGCCCCAGTCATGCGGCCCAGCGGAGACCCAGGTGTTCAGCAAGTCGGCGGGAGTCTGCTCAACGGTCGAGTAGTCAGGACCGGCTTCGAGCAGCAGAACGTTGCGATCGCCGTCCTCGCTCAAACGAGCAGCCAGCACCGCTCCAGAAGAGCCGGCGCCTACGATGATATCGTCGTATTCCATCGAATCGACTCAAACGTGCGCGGGTATTGCGGTGCCGGAGCTTTAACCCGCCTTGTGTTCGGGTGTCAACGCTACTCGACGCCGGTATTTTCGCCCGATTGAGCAGACCTTTCCGAGCGACTAGAGTCGCATGCTGTCACGACTGGCAAGCATA
>DASQHV010000054.1:0-16031 GCA_035631915.1 Candidatus Acidiferrales bacterium
GACAACCGTTCAGTGAGTGTCCCTTTCGGGGACGCTGGCCCGTCAATTGCTCCGATAGCCGTGGGGTTCTCGCCGTCGGATAGCGAGGCGAGGGGCCGGGTATGGCTGAACGGCACGACAAAGTTGATGGTGCGGGCAATCACGCACCGTTGGTGGATAGACTCGCCTCTCGAACGGCGTCGGTCCATGACGATGTCCACGAGGGCGTTGTTCTCGAGCGCCTGGCCCATGGCTCCGAGCGGCTAGGCGGAATGGTGGTGCGTTCCGCTCAGGTTCGCAAAGTTCTCAAAACGGTATCCCGCCTCAGTCCCTACAAATCGACGGTTTTGATTTCCGGCGAATCCGGCACCGGCAAGGAATTGGTGGCGCGTGCGCTGCACAACCTGGGGCCGGTGCCCAGCGGCCCGTTCGTGACGTTCAACTGCTCCAACCTGGTCGAGTCGCTGGCCGAGTCGCAACTGTTTGGACACGTGCGGGGAGCATTCACCGACGCGCGCGAAGAGTCGCAGGGATATTTCAGGTCGGCGAACGGCGGCACGCTTTTTCTCGACGAGATCGGCGAACTGCCGCTCAAGGTTCAGCCCAAGCTGCTGCGCGCGGTCGAGACGCATGAGGTCCAGCCGGTCGGATCGTCGCACAGCTACAAGGTCGACATCCGGCTGATTGCCGCCACCAACCGCGATCTGCGCGCGATGGTCAAGGCGGGGCAGTTCCGCGACGATCTCTACTATCGAATGAATACCGCGGCGATTTTCATTCCGCCGCTGCGCGAGCGCCGCGAGGCGATTCCCGCGTTCGTCGGCTACTTCATCGAGCACTTCAACAATCTCTTCGGCAAGGACGTTCGCAAAATATCGCGCCGCGCGCTCGAGGCGCTCGGCATCTACCAGTGGCCCGGCAACGTCCGTGAACTCGCGCACGCAATCGAGAGCGCCATTATCCTCAGTGACAACGACACAATCGACGTGCCCGACCTTCCGGAACAGGTTATCGACAGCACCGGCGCCGAACTGCTCTACCTGCAGGACGAGCTGTCGGCCCTCGGATCAGATTCGGATAACGTTGCGCGGCGTCCGGCGCCGCTTAACTTCGGCGAAGCGCCGCTCGGCTTCCTGCTCGACGACGTGATCAAAAAAACCCTCGTCCGCTCGCTCGAGGAGACGGACGGTAATCGACGGCGCGCGGCAGACTTGCTCGGCGTGTCGCGCTCGACGCTCTACCGGATGCTCGCGCGTTACGGGCTTGCGGAGAACCCGCGGCGCCTCGGGGTCGAGCACTCAATCTAGTCCGCGCCCCCGGCGCTGTCGGACGCTCCGATCGCTCTTCCGGCCTCAGAGTTCCGGGTCTGCTTCAAACTGCGCCAGTCACGCCAACCGTTCTAGTACGCTTCGCCGGCAGACACTGGAAATCTCCATGCGGCTGGATCAGAATCGCTTGGCAATGAAGCAACGCCGCGGAGCAAATTGGCGCATCGGTGCCGCGATCGCATTGATCGCTGCGGCCACCGCGTCGCACGCGGCCTCTCCGCCGCAGGACCTGGTCAAGCTTGAGCGGCAGGTCTCGCTCGAGCTTGCGCACGTGCGCGATATCGGTCCGACCGAGCCGGACAAACGCCAGCAGCTATTCGAAGCGCGCCAACTTGATCAGAAGGGTGAAGACGCAATCAAGGCGGGCGACTACAAGACGGCCCAAGACTGCCTCCTGCGCGCGCAGGTGATTTTGCGACAGCTCGGCGACTGAATCCCGGGATTTCCTCCGAATTTCAGGACGTGCGCCACGGATTCTTCACGCATCCGTGTTCTGATAAATTTCAAGTGTCGATTCAGGATGAACGGTCCCGATCAAATCTGGTCAGAAGCCCTGCGCACGCTCGCGCGCGGTCAATCGTTCGCGCTGGCGACGGTGGTAAATGTCCGCGGCTCCACGCCGCGCGAAGTAGGGGCCAAGATGATCGTCCGGACCGACGGGCAGTTCGGCACGATCGGCGGCGGATGCGGCGAAGCCGAGGTCTTCCGAAAAGCTCGAGTATTACTTGAAGAAGGCGGGGCGTCGCGGCTGGCGGAGGTCGACCTGACCGGCGACTTCGATCAGCGGGAAATCGGCACCTGCGGCGGTATCATGGACGTCTTCGTTGACCTGTGGTCGCACGCCCGCGACTTGGGTATCGCGCGCCAACTTGCCGACGCCGCAAGCCGCAGCGCCCCCGCCGCGCTGGTCACGGTGGTCGACTCGGGCGCACAAGTCGCGGTGCCGGCCGGCACGCGCACTTTCGTCGATCCGCGGGACGGCGAGAGCAATCGCGCCGCCCCGATCAAGCTGCCCGCCGCGGCCCTGCAGCAGATTGCGGCGCGCACCACCGACGCGATTCCGGCGCTGCTCGAAGTCGACCCTGTGGGCGGTCTCAGCGTGACGACGCATCTCGAGCCCAACGGCGCCGCGCGACTGTTCGTCGATCCGATCGTCGGTGCGTTGCGGCTGATCATCGTGGGCGCCGGGCATATCGCGGTGCCGCTGTGCTCGCTCGGTTCGATGCTCGGGTTTCACGTCACGGTGATCGACGATCGCGCCTCGTTTGCAAATCGTGAACGATTCCCCGCCGCCGACGAAATAATCGTCAAGCCATTCCAGGCCGCGGTCGAATCGCTCGCTTTGGACGGTCACTGCTACCTGCTGTCCGTCACGCGCGGGCACTCGTTTGACGAAGAGACCGTCCGTGCCGCGCTGCTGCAGCCGTGCGGTTTCGTCGGGATGATCGGTTCGCGCCGCCGGGTCAAGGCCACGCTCGAGCGAATCGGCGCGTCCGGCGTTCCGGCCGAGCGTCTCGACGATGTTCACGCGCCGCTGGGCGTGGCGATCGGCGGCGAAACTCCGGAAGAGATCGCAATCTCGATCATCGCGGAAATAATCCGCGAGCGCCGCACTGGCACGCGCGACGACTTTACGCTCGGCGTGCGTTTCGGCCGTCTCAAACCGAAGAATTAGCTGTGGCTCCGCTCGACGGGATATTACTCGCGGCGGGTGAGTCGCGGCGGATGGGCTTTCCGAAACCGTTGCTGAAGGTCGGCGGCGTTACGTTCCTGGAAAAAGTTGCCGGCGCGATGCTGGCGGTGGTGCCGCGCCTGGTGATCGTTCTGGGCGCTAATGCTGATCGGATCCGTTTGGCCGTTCCGCACGACGATCGAATCGCCGTCGTCGTAAATGCCGATTACTCGCGGGGCCAACTCTCTTCATTGAAGGTCGGACTCGGTGCGATCGCGCCGACCGCGCACGGGGTGCTCGTTCACCTGTGCGACCATCCGACGGTACGCGCGGAGTCGTTCGCCGCGGTCGCGGCAGCTTACGAACGGCTGCATGCTCCGATAGTCGTTGCACGATGCGCAGGGCGGCGGGGGCATCCGCTGGTGTTCGACCGTTCGCTGTTTGCCGAGCTTCTCGACGCGCCGGAGGACCGCGGCGCCCGTCACGTCGTGAACGCGGATCCCGCGCGTGTTGCGTACGTTGATCTGGACGATCCCGGCATCAACCTCGATCTCGACACCCCGGCCGACCTTGCTCGCGCGGGGCTGGAAATGCCGCCAGGCGCTGGCTGAAATCGCGTGTAACTTTTGCCGACATGATGCGTATTAATAAACAGTTATGTTGGGTTTGGCGGCACGCAGCAGGGCGGGGTGGCGATTGACGGACAAGCCCGACGAGGAACTGGTAGCCGAGATCCTTGGCGGGCGGCCCGACTCGTTCACCGAGATTGTCGCGCGCCATCGTTCGCGTATCGAGCGCTTGTGCCGGCGTTTCTTTTCCGACGACGAGATCGTGCGCGATATCGGCCAGGAGAGTTTCATCCGCGCATACTCGGCGCTGGCCAGCTATCGCGCCGAGATGCCGTTTGGCGGATGGCTCCGCGCGATCGTGGTGAACCTGTGCTACGACGAACTGCGCCGCCGGCGCCGCAGGCCCGAGGAGTTGGTGGCAGACTTCGGCGCGCCCGAGGTGCAGTGGATGCAGCTGGTGAATCACGCGTCGCCAGAGGAGATTGTCGGCGAGGCCGAGCAGCGGCGAGAGTCGTACGATTTGGCGCATCGCCTGCTCGATTTCCTCAAACCCGAGGATCGAATGGTGATGGTGCTGAAAGAGAGCGAGGACATGAGCGTCAGCGAGATCGCGGCGACGCTCGGATGGACCGAAGCGAAAGTAAAAATTCGCGCCTTCCGCGCGCGTCAGCTGCTACGCAAGCATGCGGAGCGGCTGATGGCGGTGGGGCGCAGCAGGGAACAATGATGAACTGTTTTGAAGCACGACAGGAATTTCCGGCGTTGTGGCGCAAGACCGCCAGCGTCGAGCGGCGGGCTGAGCTGACCGCGCATCTCGCGACTTGCGCGAAGTGCGATCACGCGTTTCGCATCTTCGCGCTGACGGCGCCGGTACTTCACTCGACCAACGACTACTCCGCTGACAGAGCGGTCGCGAATAGCGGCAGGGAATTTTCGACGGCCGACCGGCCGCGCCGATTCGCATCCGCGGCGCGCGCGGAACGCACCGTGCCGCGATGGCTCGCGATGTCTGCGGCGGCGGTCATCTTTGTGCTCGCGAGCAGCGCGGCCTACATTTCAATTTCCGCGCCCGGCGATTCCTTGACCGACGCCTTGTTCGCGCCTGACGCGGGGGTCAATTCGGAGTCCGCTGCAGACGTCTTTGCGCCGGAATTGCCGGCGACCGAGAACGACCTTGCCAGCTAGATCGAATATCTGGCTCGGTTTGCTGATTGGCGCCTCGTGCCTGCTGATTGGATTCGCTGTGAGCACGATGGCGTATCGCTACCGCTATTTGCGCGTGCCTGGAGCGTCGATAATCGAGCGGATGAATCGGGAACTCGCGCTAACGCCGGCTCAACGCGATCGAATCGGCGACATCATGCGGGAGGCGAGGTTCAAGGTGACGCAGGCGCGCCGCGACTTCCAGCATCAGCGTCATCAAATTTTCTGGCAGGCGCTGAGTGACGTTCGGGCGACTCTGACCCCGGAGCAGCAGCAGAAGTTCGACCGCGATTTTTCGCGCCCCTGGTCGCCCCACGGCGGCCACTCGCACGATCGCGAAGACGAGGGTGCAGAGGCGCCGCCTGCGGAGGCTCCTCCGCAGCACTAGCAGAGATCAGAGCGCGCCCATTTGCCGCAGCGTTTTTTCGGCCTCGGCCGAGACGGTTGGATTCTTGGCGCTGTCGCCCAGCGCGATCTTCAGATACCGCATCGCGTCGTCGCGCTTTCCCGACTGCGCCAGCACCTGCCCGATGCGGAGCGCCGCAAAAGTGTTCTTGGGGTCGATCTCGTACGCCTTGCGGTAGTAGACCAGCGCGTCCTCGGCCTTGGGCGGCGAGAACGACATGTACGCCTCGCCGATATTCAGGTACGCGCTGGTCTGATTGGGCTCATACTTCACCAGCTTCTGATAAACTTTCACGACGTTGGAGAAATCCGAGCGCGAGTTGTAATAGAGGCCAAGGTAAACGTAAGCGTCGTCCAGGGTCGGGTCGATATCGGTCGCCTGCCAGAGCAGCTTTACGGCCGCATTGCTGTCGGTCATCTTGATTGCGGCCTCGACCAGCGCGCGCGCCTTGGCGGCGTTGGAGTCCTGGGCGCGGACCACGGTTGCGAGCAAAGCCAGCCCGAGCGGAATCGAGGTGGCCACGAGAACAGTTTTCAGAACGGTCGGCAGTCGCATGGTGTCAAATCGTACACGACAAATACTCTGCAAATGGTGGCATGAAAGGAGTTCGCAGCAAAGCCGCAATGTCGGCGCGTCGCGAATGCGCGCGCGAGCCGTGAAACATTCTGGTGACCGATGAAGGAGCTTCGCTTCAACGCTAACGGACTGGTGCTCAACTGTCTCGACTACGGTGGCGAGGGCAAACCGCCCTTGCTGTTCGTGCACGGTGGTTCGGCGCACGCGCATTGGTGGGATTTTATCGCGCCGGCTTTCGTCGGCGACTTTCACGTGCTGGCGCTCGATCAGCGCGGGCACGGCGAGAGCGAGTGGCCCGAGGAATGGGCCTACAGTTCGAGTCACTACGTGTCGGACCTCGACGAGGTTATCGGCGGCTGGGACTTTGGCGCGCCGATCCTGGTGGGCCATTCGATGGGCGCGCACAACGTCCTCGCGTACGCGGTCGAGCACAGCGACAAACTGCGCGCGCTGGCGTTGATCGACTGTCCGCCCGATTACTCCGAGTATGCGATCGAATATTTGCGGACTTATGCCGACCGGCCGCCGCGCCGTTTCGGCTCACTGGAAGAGGCGGTGCAGAACTTCAAGGTTCTGCCGCGCGAAACTCTTGCGGCCAAAGAACTGCTCGACTACGTCGCGCGTCATTCGTACAAGCAACTCGACGACGGCGCCTGGACGCACAAGCTCGACCGCCGCACGCTCAGCAGGAAACCGTCGCGAGTATGGGCTCTGCTCGATCGGATCGCGTGCCCCACGCTGGTCGTGAAAATCGTCAAGAGCCCGCTGCTCGATCGTGAGGTCGCGCAAAAGATGGTCGACACGATTCCGAAAGCGAAATATGCCGAGCTCGACGACTCGTATCATCACGCGATGCTCGACAACCCCACGGCTCTGATCGCGACGCTTCGCGATTTCTTCAACGGCCTGAAGTGACGCGTCCGCAAAGTCATCTGCTGGAGGGCTCTCCGCGCCTCCACTACCTGGAATGGAATTCTGAGGCGCCCCGCACGATCGTGCTGCTGCACGGCAATTCCGCCAACGCGTGGTGGTGGGAGCCGGTGGCGCGCCGTTTCGCGCCGGAGTTTCGGCTCCTTGCGATCGATCAGCGCGGCCATGGCGACAGCGAATGGGTGCGTCCGCCGGCGTACTCTGTTGGCAGCTACGCCGACGACCTCGCTCGCTTCCTCACTCACGCCGCGCCAAGCGAAAAGCCGGTGGTTGTTGGTCACAGCATGGGTGGATTGAATGTACTTGCGTTCGCGCGGCGCCATCAGGATCGCGTACGCGCGGTTGCCGCGATCGACGTTGCCGTAACGTCCAGCCGCGGTCGCGACCGCTATCTGCGCCGGCTGAAAGCGCTGCCCGTCGTGACCTATCCCGACCTGGAGACTGCGAAGGCGCGGTTTCGGCTGATGCCCGACGAGGGCGGAATAGCGAAGGACGTGCTTGACGAGATCGCCGAGAAGAGTCTCGCGCGGACCGAAGACGGACGATGGACGCTGAAGTTCGATCGCGAGAGCTTTCTCGGCGGCGACGGGCTTGCGGTGATGGAGACGATCGAGCACATCGCGATTCCGACGCTGTTGGTGCGCGCCGCGAACAGCCGCATCATGACCGCCGACGCTGCGCAGCGTGCGCGCGAATCGAATCCCCGCGCGCGGCTGGTGACGATCCCCGACGCCCACCATCACGTGATCCTGGAAAAACCCGACGCAGTCTGCGCCGCGATCGAGGAATTCGTCGCGCAGCTCTGAGCCGCGCGCGCTTACAGAGCCCGTTCCATCTGGCGGTGCGGGATGCCGGCCTCGTCGAAGATGTCGCCGACCGGCTTGAAGCCTTCCTTCAGGTAGAAACCCTCCGCCGTTATCTGCGCGTGCAGAATTGCCTTGCGCTCGCCGCGGGTGCGGGCCCGCTCAATCAGGAAGCGCAAAATATCGCGGCCGATACCGCGACCGCGTAGATCGCGCAGCACCGCCATCCGCCCGATCTTGACCTCCTTTTCGCCGTGAACGACCATCCGGCCGCATCCGACCGCTTCGTCGTCAAGGAGCGCCAACGCGTGGAAGGCGTGCGCGTCGTCGGCGTCCATTTCGATCTCCTCGGGCACCTGCTGCTCTTCGATAAACACGCTGCGGCGAATCGCCCAGGCGCGTTCCATGTCCGACGGCGATTCGACTGCTATCACTATGACGCGTGACGCTGCTGACACTCGATTGTGACTAGCGTGTGCCGCGCGGACCGTCAATTCGCTTAAGGCAGTATCGGACGCTGTGCTACGCTTCGGCGCGAAGGGGGAGTCCGAGCAGTGCGCTACTGCTTTTTTCGGGAGACGCCAGATGCCAAAGATCTCCGAGACCGTACTCGCGCCCGAACTCGACGGCGGCCAGTGGATTCAGCACGGGCCGGTGAGTCTCAAGTCGCTTCGAGACAAGAGTGTGGTGCTGGTGGATTTCTGGGACTACACCTGCATCAATTGCATCCGCACGCTGCCGTACGTCGCGGGATGGCATCGCCGCTACGCGCCCAGCGGGTTGGTGGTGGTCGGCGTGCACGCGCCCGAGTTCTCGTTCGCACGCGAAGGGACGCACGTGGCGGAGGCGGCGGCGCGATTCGAGCTTGAATATCCGATCGTGCTGGACAACGACTATGCAATCTGGCGAGCGTACTCGAATCGCTTCTGGCCGGCCAAGTATCTGGTCGATTCCAAGGGGCGCATTCGCTACTACCACTTCGGCGAGGGCGGCTACCAGGAAACTGAACTGGCGATCCAGGGTTTGCTGCGAGAGCTGAATCCAACGATCAGCCTGCCGCCGCCGATGGATCCCGTTCGCGACAGCGATCGCCCCGGCGCGGTTTGCTACCGCGTGACACCGGAGTTGTACCTGGGTCATGCGCGCGGGCAATTCGGCAATCCGGAGGGAGTCGCGCGCGACCGCCCCCACGACTACCGCGACGCAGGCCCGCACATGGAGGGTACGACCTATCTCAGCGGTCGCTGGCGCGTCGAGCAGGAGAGCGCGCGTGCACAGGCCGCGGGCGCGGCAATGTCGCTGCGGTACACGGCCAAGGATGTGAATCTGGTGATGGCGCCGCCGGCGGGCGCGAGTTCCCGACTCGAGGTCAAGCTGGACGGCTCGCAACGGCCGGGCGACGACGTGAAGTTTGACGGCGAGCGCGGCTTTGTCGTCGTCGATCGACCGCGCATGTACAGCTTGGTGGCGAACGATTCGGTGACGTCAGGCTCGCTCGAGCTTCGCGCTGAGCAGGCCGGGCTCGCAGCCTACGCATTCACGTTCATTTCGTGCGCCGCAAATTAGTTGTAACGATATACCGGACTGCGATACCGCATCGGGGGGAACTTCACGATGGCGGAAAAAGCAAAGCGGGCGACGGACGACGAAATCAGGAAGGCCGCGAAGGAGCTAGTCGCTGCGCGATACGCGATCGCACTCGCCGGCGCGGGCATGTCGGTCGAAAGCGGCATCCCACCGTTTCGCGGACCCGGCGGGCTATGGACGAAGTACGGCGAGCCGCCGATGAACGGCTTTCAGCGATTCCTGGCGGACCCCAAAAAGGCGTGGGAAGAACGGCTGAGCAAGCGCAACGACGAATTGTTCAAGCCGCTCGCAGTCGCCAAGCCGAACGCGGGACACTTCGCACTCGTCCAGCTTGAGCAGATGGGTCTGCTGCGGTTTCTCATCACACAAAACGTCGACGACCTGCATCGCCAGGCCGGACAGACCGTGCTTGCGGAGATTCACGGCAACTGGACGCTGATTCGATGCCTCGATTGCACGACGCGGTTTCACTCCGACTCGATCAGCCTCGAGAAGCTGCCGCCCGAATGCCCGCGATGCGGTGGGATGCTCAAGAGCGACACGGTGTCGTTCGGCGAACCGATTCCGGTCGACGTGCTGAATCAATGCGCGGAGCACTCGGCGCAGGCCGATCTCGTGATCGTGGCCGGCACTTCGGCAACCGTCTATCCGGCGGCGGGATTCGCGCTCGAAGTCAAGCAGCGCGGCGGAATTCTGATCGAGGTGAATCTTTACGAATCGGAAATAACGCGAATCTGCGACATCAGCCTGCGCGGCGGTTCCGCCGAGGTGCTGCCGCGAATCGCCGCCGCTGCCGGGGAACTGCGCCGCGCGACGCTGTCATAGATTCGGAGCTTGCCCGCGGCGGGCATCCGTTCGATGTAACCGGCCTCGATGTAAGCGCCGCCAGGACGGGACGGTGTTCCTGGATTCGCTCCACGCTCATGAACCAGCACCATCTGATCGCCGCCGTCGAGCGAGGTCGGATTGCTGATCATCACGACCTCGAATCGGTTGCGCTGGGCTTGCGGTAGCGCGTCGAAGATCGAGCGCCACGCGATCAGATATTCGGGCACGTTCGGATCCTTGAGCGAGACGATCGGAATTCGCCGGCGGCTGTAGAATGCGACATCGTAGTTGAGTGCGCCCAGGTAACCCACCGGGCTGCCGTCAACAATTTTCATCGCATGGTCGGTGAAATCGCGCAGCGAAAGAGTGTTGGCGATCGCGGGCACCACGACCAGGTTGACCTCCAGCGCGATGAAGATCATGCCGGCCGCGACGCCGATCACGATACGCTCGAGGCGCGCACGGCCTCCGATCAACGCCGAACCGAGCGCAATTGCGGCGAGCGGGAACAGTGCGGCCAGCAGCGCTTTCTCACTGACGGCCGTGCTCAATACTTGAACGAAACTGGGTGCGCGAATGTTCAACAGTCGCAGCAGGGAGCGCAACGCCTCGGGCCGCGCCGCAATCATCGCAAGACTGCATAGCCCCGCGGCGCCGGCGGCCAGCAATCCACAGCCTGACAAGCGCGAGATGACGCGCACAACACCACGCGTCAGGTCCGGGCGTACGATCGCGGCGCGGACATAAATCGCAACCAGGGTGGCAAGCGCCGGGTAAAGGCAGAGCAGGTACACTCCGCGCTTGCTCTGCGGAAAGTTGTAGAAGATCAGCACCGTGGCGAACCAGATCAGGACGTACTTCAGCCGCGAATCAATCGCGATCGGATTCGAACGGGCCTCGACGCCGACTAAGGGAAACAGGATCGTCCACGGCATGAAGCCGGCCAGCAGCGCAAATTCCATGTAGTAGAAGGGATGAAGATGACCCTCGTGAAAGTCGGCGGTGCCGGCGAAGCGCAGCAGATTTTCGGCGAGGATTTGCTTGCGGAAAAATCCCGGGCCGCCTTCGATCAACGCCGCCACATACCATCCGCCCGCCAGAACCAGCACGATTATCGCGCCGCGCCACAGCTTCATCCGGCGCAAAACATCCCAGCGGCGTTCGAAAGCGATCCAGACCAGCGCGACAAAGCCGGGAAGAATCAATCCGATAGGCCCCTTGGTCAGAACTGCCAGCGCGATCGCCACGTACAGCAGGATCCATCGCTGCGTGATTCCTTCAGCCATCAGGATGAACTCGAAGAACGCTACCTCCATGAAGAAGGTCAGCGTCATATCGACGCGCGCGCCGGTTGCCGCCTGCAGATACTGGAACGTGGTCGCCATCATCAGGGCGGCGAAAAATGCTACGACGTCGTCGAAGAGGCGACGGACGTAAAAGTAACAAACGAGCACGCCCGCGATTGCGAGCGCCGCCGACGGCAGCCGCACCGCGAATTCATTCACGCCGCCGACGGCGAACGAGATGATTGCCGCCAGCCAATGCATCAGCAGCGGCTTCGACGGGATCTCGACGCCGGCGCGCTGGGGCAGGATGACTCCGCCGCCGTGCACGATGTCGAAGACGGTCACGGCCTCGCGCGGCTCGCCCTTGGTGTAGAGAGGGTAACCGCCGAGGTTGACCAGGTAGAGCGCCACGCCGACTATCAGCAGGATCGAAACGGCGTGGCGCGAATCCGCTACGTAGCGGAGCCATCGCGGAAGTTGCCCCGTCGCCGAATCGCGTGCGGGGGCGATGTGCTCGGGTTGGGTCGGCGTGTTGGGTGTCGCGGACGGCTGCGGGCTGGTAGCGACGGTCTCTACAGGGTCTTGCATTCGAGGCGCGGCGGCGCTTCCATCGCACCAACCTGCGAATAAGGATACCGGCAAGCGACGGAGTAATCAGGAGCCTGCGCCAAGTTATTATGGCCGCCAGGCTTCCGAAAAAGAACATCTGTGCGCATAGGAGCTGACAATGAGACTTGAAGGAAAAGTGGCAGTCGTGACTGGATGCGCTCGCGAGCGCGGAATCGGGCGCGCGATTGCGATGCGGCTGGCGCGCGAAGGCGCGAACGTCGTCGCGGCGGACTATTGCCGCTCGATAGCGGAATATCCCGACGCGAAATTTGGGCAGATGGAGGAACTCGAAGGACTCGCGGCTGAGATTCGCAAGATCGGCCGGCGCAGTATCGCCGTTAAGGTTGACGTGACCGACGAGGCGGAAGTGGCGGCGATGGCCGAGGCGGCGATGAAGGAATTCGGGCGCGTCGATATCCTGTGCAACAACGCCGGTGGCGGAGTCGGCGGCGGACCAGTCGTGCAGCAGACGCTGGATTCCTGGAATCGCACCGTCGCGATCAACCTGACCGGCACCTTCCTGTGCGCCAAGCACGTGGCCCCGAAAATCATCGCTGGCGGCCGCGGCGGCAGGATCATCAACACCGCGTCGATCGCGGGCAAGCGCGGCGGCCCGATGATGGCGGCGTATTCGTCGGCCAAGCACGGAGTAATCGGACTAACGCGAAGTCTCGCTCTCGAACTCGGCGCGTTCAACATCACCGTCAATGCGGTCTGCCCGGGCTTCGTCGAGACCCAGTTGTTCGAGGGCCTGATCAACATGGTCGGCACGACGCGGCACATGAATCGCGAGCAGGTGCTGAAAACATTTGTTCAGCAAGTGCCGATGGGGCGGATGGAAAACGGCGACGACGTCGCAAACGTCGTGGCCTTCCTCGCGTCTGAAGACGGCGGATACATGACCGGGCAGGCGTTGAACATCTGCGGCGGCGTCGAGACGCATTGAGGCGCGCCATAGCTGGAGCAGCACGATGGCTAATCGAGTTGTCACGGGATTCGCACCGTCCGCCGGCACCGGGCTGTATTTCGAAACCGTCGGTGACGGCGACGCGCTGGTGTTCGTTCACGCGGGAGTTTCGGACCGGCGGATGTGGGATGCGCAGTTCGAATTCTTTGCGTCGCGCCACCGGGTAATCCGTTACGACCTGCGCGGTTTCGGAAAATCGAAAATGGGCGAGGGTCCGTACTCGTTGCGCGAGGATCTGCGCAGCGTGCTCGCATTCCTGGGTGTCGAGAAGGCGGCGCTGGTCGGATGCTCGATGGGCGGCGCCGCCGCGATCGACTTCGCGTTGACGTGGCCCGCGATGGTCAGCGCGCTGGTGCCGGTGGCGGCGGGGATAAGCGGGTTCGAATGGTCAGCCGACTCGATAAGTCACTGGACCCGAATGATGAAACTGGTGCAGGAGCGCGACGTCGAGCAGGCACGCGAGATTGACGCACGGTACTGGATCGACGGACCTTCGCGCGACGCTGCGCGAGTCGATACCGCGTACCGCGAGCGGGCTCGAAAGATTCACGGAGAAAATTTCGACTTGCAGCGCTTCGCGCGTCCGGAGCAGGAGCTCAAGCCACCGGCGCTGCAAAGGCTGGGCGACATTTCATGCCCGACGCTGGTCGTCGTCGGCGACTCCGACACGCCAGACCTGATCAAGCTGGCCAAGCGGTTGGCGGCTGAAATACGCGGAGCGAAGATTGCAATGATCGAGAACGCGGCTCATCTCCCGAGCATGGAGCATCCCGGGAAATTCAACGAACTGCTGCAGCAGTTCCTTTCGTCGATCAGTACTCGGTCTTGACGCGCGCGCGGCCGGTATCGTCGTAGATATAGACGTCGGTCGGGTTCTCGTCGCGCGTTTTCTTGTGCGAGCCGTCGCAAAACGGCTTGTTCTTCGAGAGTCCGCACGCGCAGATATAAATGGGGAGTTCGGTCCCTTCCGGAACTTCGTAGGGTGAGTTTTTTTCGTGCCTGATCATTCGAGCCATGGTTGAATCCTCGCGTTGAAGTTCTGTCGGCGCGCTCCCGGCACGCGACGTGATGTGTGAGCAACTAAAGTCCAGTCCCGACGCAGAGTCAAACCGTCGCGCTTTGCGCGGCGATTTTCAAATCAGCGGCTCGTGAATCGCCTCAGCCGCTTCGAAGTCCGGATGCTTGCGATGCGGATCTGCGCCGAGCACGAGGAACAACACGCCGCTGACCGAAATGAGGATGCCGGCGACTTCGCGCGTCGTCGCGCGCTCGCCCAGGAACAGCACCGCGAAGAGAATCGACAGGATCGGAATGCCCGGCACCACCAGCGCGGTCGTCCACGCCAGCGAGAGCCGGTTGATCGCGCCGTACCAGGTCAGCGCGCTCAGGAAATAGATGAAGAAGCCGGTCACGAGGATCACGCCGAGCGAGTTCAGGTCGGCGAGCTGGACGAGCGATTCGCGACGGAACAGCAGCAGCATCGTGGTCAGCGCGATCGAGGCGTAGAGGAAGCGCCCGCCGGTCACCGACGTCGGAGTCAACGGCGGCATCACCCTGAGGCCGATCACGTGTGACGCCTGCCAAAACAGCGGGGTCATGAAACACAGCGCCGCCGCCCACAAGGGCGAAAGCGAGCCTCCCCCGCCAAACACCGATCCGATCCCGAGCAAAATTGTGGCGGTCGCGATCAACTGGCGAATCGCCGGCCGCTCGCCGATGAAGATCGTCGCGAGCAGTAGCGAAAAGACCGGCTCGGTCTGCAGCAACAACACTCCGCCGACGGCGCCGATTCGCGTCAGCCCGTACGTCAGCGTCAGGCTCGTCATGACAGTTCCCGCCATCGACATCGCGACCATCCGCCCGCGAAATCGCGGATCGACTATGAGGCGCAGCTCGCCGCTGCGGTACAGGAGCGGCAGAGTGCAGATTGAGGCGAAGACGACCGCGCCGGTGCAGAAGAGCAGGGGGTCGAGGTTGGTCGCACCCCATCGCGTGATCACCGGCTGGCCAGCGCCGATTATCGTGTTGACGATCGACAGCGCCACTCCGACGCGAAATGCTCGCCGCCGAACGACCGCCGCTGCGCCGGCCGCAGCTGCATCCAGCGGGCGCGGGTCGCCAGCAAGCGCCATCGACTATGCCCGCGCCAATGCCACGGCGGCGACGATCGCGGCGAGCACGATTCGATAGATCGCAAACGGACGATACGTTCGCGTCCGCAGGAATCGCAGCAGTCCGGCAATGGCAACGAGCCCGAAGACGGTCGCCGAGATAAAGCCCCATCCGAGCGGTGCAGAGAGTCCCGCGCGCAGCAGCTTGTGAGCCTCGACCAGGCCGGCGCCTGCAATTATCGGTGTCGCCATCAGGAATGAAAAATTTGCCGCGTCGGGCCGGTCGATTCCAAGCATCCGAGCAACCGTCATCGTCGCTCCCGAGCGCGAGACGCCGGGGACAATCGCGAAGGCCTGACTGAGGCCGATGAGGAGCGCGTCGATGAACCCGATGTCCTCTATTTTGCGCTTTTTCTCGCCATATGCGTCAGCTAGCCACAGCGCGATCCCAAGGATGGCCAAGGTAATCGCAATTAGTCCGGGTGAGCGGAAAATCGTCTCGGCTTGCTTCTCGAGCAGCAGCCCGGCCGCCGCGCCAGGAACCGAGGCCACGACGATCAGCATCAGCAGCCGACGGGGTAGGGGTCGTCCGTCGGCCAGCGAAATTCCCATGTCGAGCCAGTCACGCCAATAGTAGAGGAGCAGCGCGAGCAAGGTGCCCATATGTAGGGCCACATCGAACGCCAGGCCCGGATCGCTCCATCCGAACAGCCACGGAACAATTACCAGATGGGCGGAGCTTGAGACCGGCAGAAACTCTGTCAGCCCTTGAACCGCACCGAGAACGAGCGCCTGAAAGGTAGAAAACATAATATTATTAGATACTTAACGCGATTCGACTTGGATTCGACGCATACCGCCCGAAGACCATTTTCCCCGCCAGAAACCGTCGCGGAGGTGAATTCATCTCAATCCTGCTCCTTGACCGGCGGAGGAACTGGTCTAGAATTGTTCTCGGCAAGCGGCCCAACGGTGACGAGGGTGATAGGAGGCCCTACTGCCTATGAATCGAGGTCTTAGAGGCAAGGTGATTCCCCTGCGGGAAGGCAACGTGGTCGAGGCTGACGGCAGTCCCGACCAGTCGGGAATCTGGGACAATTTCCATCCCGACGAGCCCCATCCGTTTCCCGTTGTTTCAACTCTGCCACGTTTGCCCGTGATGATCCCGGACGAGATC
>DASQHV010000055.1:0-5747 GCA_035631915.1 Candidatus Acidiferrales bacterium
CGTATACGCGCGCGGCGCGATCGACAACAAGGCGCACGGGATCATGGCGCTGATGACGATGCTGGCATTGAAGCGCAACCACGTCGCGCTCAGGCGCGGCGTCGAGATGATGGTGAATCCCGACGAGGAGGCGGGCGGCGACAACGGCGCCAAGTGGATGGTCGAGAAGCATTGGGACGCGATCGACCCGGCATTCGCGTTCAACGAGGGCGGCGACGGCTCGCCGAGCTGGCTCGGAATTCACGGGACCACGTTTACGGTTGCGGTGTCGGAGAAGCGCGTGAACTGGCTTCGCGTCAGCGTCCGCGGAAAGGGGGGTCACGGCTCGGTGCCGACGCCCGACAACCCGACCCTGATTCTGATCAACGCGCTGCATCGGCTGCTCGAGCATCAGCCGCCCGTGAGGATCACGAAGATATTCTCCGATGCGATGGCGACGATCGCGCCGCTCGAACCGTTCCCCGCGTCGCTGCAGCTGGCTCATCTCGACTGGCCCGGCATGGCCGACGTCGCGATGCGCGGAGTGCTGAAGCCCTACAACACGCAGGCGCTGATGCGCGACACGATCTCGCTGACGATGCTCAACTCCGGCTTCAAGGTGAACGTGGTGCCGACCACGGCCGAAGCATCGCTGGATTGCAGGCTGCTGCCGGGTACCGACGCGGCCGCGTTTCTGAAGCGACTCCGCCAACAGTTGGGCAGCGGCAATTTCACGATCGACTATCTACAACGGCCCGACGAGGCGCCGCCGTCGCCGAATTCAGGTGAGGCGTGGAACGCGATCAAGACGGTCGTCGCGCACGACTTCAAGGATGCGCGCGTCGTGCCCTGGATGACCACCGGCGGCACCGACTCCCGCTTCATCCGCGCGAAGGGCGTGCCTGCGTACGGCTTCGTGCCGATAGTACTAGCCGAGGGAGAGCTCGCTCGTGTTCATGGCGACGACGAACGGCTGTCGGTCGAGAATCTAAACGTCGGCATCAAGGCGACCTACGATTTGACGACGGAGTTGTGCGCGGCAAAGAAATGATCGGCCGCTGACACGGAACTCAAGTAGATGGCGCTGGAATCATCGCAAACGTAGACTCACCGTGAATGTCTGAGACCGGGCGGTTGCAGATGAAGGAGGCGGTGACGCGATGAGCATCGAATTGCCGGCGGGGATTGGCGGCGCGATAGCGTTCGTGGCCGGTGCGAGCGTCGGCAGCTTCGCGAACGTGGTTGCGTGGCGCTTGCCGCGCGAGGTCTCGATCGTCGCGCCGCGTTCTTACTGCGAGAGTTGCGAACGCGCGCTGCCGTGGTGGGCGAACATCCCGATCCTCGCGTACCTCGGCTCGCGCGGAAGATGCGTGATGTGCGGCGCCGCGATTCCGTTCCGTCATTTCCTGGGCGAAATCGCGCTGGCGGTGACCGGCCTGTACCTGTACTTGTCGTTTCCGCTGCCGGACGCGCTCGCGCGCTTCGTGCTATGTGCCGCGCTGTGGATCGTCGCGGTCGTCGACTACGACTGGCGACTCATCCCGAACATCATCACCTGGCCGGGAACT
This sequence comes from Candidatus Acidiferrales bacterium, assembly GCA_035631915.1. GTDB lineage: Bacteria > Desulfobacterota > Binatia > Binatales > Binataceae > Binatus. The sequence continues at coordinate 1,548 of DASQHV010000055.1, forward strand.
ATAGTCGGATTTATCGCCGCGTCGCTGATGATGCCCGAGATCGGATGGCAAAGTTCGCTGATCGGAATCGCGGTCGGCGGCGGGGTGCTCTATTTCACCGGCTACCTGTATCAACTCGTGCGCGGGCGGGAAGGCGTCGGACTCGGCGACGTGTGGCTGCTCGGCATGGTCGGCGGATTTCTCGGCTGGCCGGGCGTCTTCTTCACGATGTTTTTCGGATCGATAATCGGTGCGGTGGGCGGAATTGCGCTGGCGATCAGCGGCGGCATCTCACCAGCGCCGATGGCCGATCCATCGACGGACCCTGAAGAGGCGGACGTGTCGATTCTGCGCACCGAAGTACCGTTCGGACCGTTCCTCGCGCTGGCGGCCGGGATTTTCGCGCTGTTTCAGCCGCAACTGGCGCACTGGTATCTTGGCCGTTGATGGCAAGCGGGCTGTTCATCACGCTGGAGGGCGTCGAGGGTTCGGGCAAAACCACGCAGGCCGCAATCCTGGGCGACGCGCTGCGCAAGGCTGGGCGCCGTGTGACGGTCACGCATGAGCCGGGCGGCACGCGCGCCGGCGAAACGATTCGCGCAATCTTTCTCGACCCCGCCGTCTCGCTCGACGTGGCGGCGGAATTGCTGCTGGTGCTGGCCGATCGCGCGCAGCACGTCCGAGAAAAGCTGCGGCCTGCATTGGCGGCTGGTGAAATCGTCATTTCCGATCGCTACTCGGATTCGACCACCGCTTACCAAGGCTACGGCCGCGGGTTCGATCTCAAACTGCTCGGCGAATTGAACCGGCTCGCCAGCGACGGGATGACGCCCGACCTGACGTTGGTGCTCGACCTGGCCGTCGAGACCGGGCTCGAGCGCACGCGCGCGCGCGCAAAGGGAACCGGCCGCGGCTCGGACCGCTTCGAGGGCGAGCGCGCGGAGTTTCATCGCAAGGTCCGCGACGGATTTCTCGCGATCGCAAAGGCGGAGCCGGCGCGCGTCGTGGCCGTCAACGCGGACCGGCCGGTCGCGGAGGTCGCCGCCGACATTCGCGCCGCGGTCAACGAGTTGATCAAGCGCAAATGTCTCTAGACGGACTGCGAGGGCATCGCGAGATTGCGACGCGGCTGCTCGCAGAGCTGCGCAGCAGGCCCTCGCACGCGTACCTGTTCTCGGGGCCCAGCGGCGTCGGCAAGGCGCTGGTCGCGACCAGCCTCGTCCATGCGATGATGTGCGAGCGGACGACTGGCGCGAAAGGAGATTTTTGCTGCACGCCCGAGCGATGTCCGGTGCGACAGGCGCCCCAATCCGAGCGCACGCGCAGAGCCGCCACCGATAGCGACGCGCCGCGATGCGAATGCTGCGCCGCATGCGTGCAAATCGCCACGGGTGTCCATCCGGACTTCAACTACGTATCGCGTCCGGCCGGTCGCACCGATGTGCTGATCGAGCAGGTGCGCGAGCTGATCGTGCGGCTCGGTACCCGGCCGTCGCGCGCGGCGATTCGGATGGCGGTCATCGACGATGCCGAGACGCTGAACATCCCCGCGCAGAATGCGCTGCTCAAAACGCTCGAGGAACCGCCCGGCCACGCGGTCATCATCCTGGTCAGCTCCAGCGAGCGCGCGTTGCTCGACACCGTTCGCTCGCGGACGCGTACAGTGCGATTTCCCGCGCTCGCGGTTGCCGATTTGGAGGCTATCCTCGCGGCGCACGGCATTACCGACAAAGTTCGCGCCGGCGCGATCGCGCGGTTGGCGCGAGGCAGCGCGGCAAACGCAATCGCGCTCGCCGATGGCGACGAACCTCCTATGAACGCGCTGCTCACGGCGCTCGGCACCGTGCGGTCGCTGGACTTTGCTCGCGCGCAGTCGCTGGCTCAGGAATATTTTGCCAACCGCGAAGCCGCCGCCGGCAACTTCGAGCTACTCGCGCGGCTGTTCGAGGAAATACTATGCTACAAGCTGTTGAAGTCTGAATTTGCGGCGTTTTCGCCCCAAGCGGCGGCACGAATGAAGGAACTTGCGAACGGAATCGAATTGGATGCGGTCGTCAAGTGCATCGACGCCGCCGTCCGCGCCGCTGAGGCAGTCGAAGCGATGGCGAATCCGCGCTTGCAGGCCGAGAACTGGTGGACCCTGGCCTCGCACGCGATGAGGGGTGAGTAGTGGCGCCGCAGACTGACCCGTTTGAAGGCGCGCCGTCGGCGCCCCGGATAGTTGCGGTCAGCATCGAGCGCACCGGGCATCTGTACAATTTCCTGGCCGGCGACAAACCGCTGAGGCGCGGCGAGCGCGTGCTGGTCGAAAGCGAGGACGGCACGCGGGTCGGCACCGTCGAGATCGAGCCGCACGAACCCGCGCGCACGCTGGATCTGTCGGCGCTGCGCCCAATCGTGCGCATCGCCTCCGACGACGACTACTACACCGAGCAGGAGAATCTCTCGCGTGAGGCGCGCGCGCGGCGGATGTGCCTCGAGCGGATTCGCGAGCGCGGCTTGCAGATGAAGCTGGTGAGCGCCGACTACACCTTCGACGGGCGCAAGGCGACATTCTATTTCGTCGCGGAAGGCCGCGTCGATTTTCGCGACCTGGTGCGCGACCTCGCCAACACTTTGCGCGTCCGCGTCGAGATGAAACAGATTGGCGCGCGCGACGAGACCAAGGTGACCGGCGGCCTGGGTCCGTGCGGACGCGAGCTGTGCTGTTCGTCGTGGCTGCGCGACTTCGAGGCGGTGACCGTCAAGATGGCGCGCGACCAGGGGCTGGCGCTGAATCCGTCGCGGCTGGCCGGGATGTGCGGGCGGCTGAAATGCTGCCTGCGCTACGAATACGCCACGTACGTCGAGCTCAAACGCGCGCTGCCCAACGTCGGCAAGCGCGTGCAATGCGTCAAGGGCGACGGCAAGGTGCTGCGTCAGAACATCCTCAAGCAGACTGTGCTCGTTCAGCGCGAAGAGGACGGCGGCGTGGTCGAGGCCACACTCGAAGATCTCGTTTTGTCGCGGCCGCAGTAGTATCCCGACTGGCCGGTCGCGCGGGAAATCGCTGCCCGGTATCCTGTTTCTCCTGATGGCAGACCGCATCCACATCACGACGGCGATTGCATACAGCAACGGCCCGCCGCATATCGGCCATGCGTACGAGTTTCTCGCGACCGACGCGTTCGTGCGCTATCAACGCCGCAAACTCGGCCGCGAAAACGTCACGTTCGTCACCGGCACCGACGAGCATGGGCAGAAAAATCGCGACGCGGCGGCCGCGCAGAAGCTCACTCCGAAAGCATTTGCCGACAAGATCAGTCAGTTGTTCCGGCAGGCCGACGAGGAGTTGGACATCACTTACGACTATTTCGTGCGCACGACCGACGCGGCGCATGCGGCGTTCGTGCAGGAGATGCTGCGTCGCACGCACGAGCTCGGCGACATCTATTTCAAGGACTATGAGGGCCTCTACTGCGTCGGATGCGAGCGCTTCTACACCGAGAAGGAGCTGATCGGCGGCAAGATTTGTCCCGAGCACAATAGCCCGGTCGAACTGATCAAAGAGGGAAATTATTTTCTCAGGCTCGAGAAGTACCGCGAGAAAATCCGCGAGCACATCCAGCGACACCCCGACTTCATCCGGCCCGAGCGCTATCGCAACGAGGCGCTGCGGATGCTCGACGAGCCACTCGCCGACTTGAGCATCTCGCGTCCCAAGGCGCGCCTGGACTGGGGAATTGAGCTGCCGTTCGACAAGAACTTCGTCACCTACGTTTGGTACGACGCGTTCTGGGCCTATCTCAGCCCGCTCGGCAAGACTGACCGCGAGTCGCTCTCCGCGATTCTGCCGGTGACGGAGCATTTCATCGGCAAGGACATTTTGAAGACGCACGCGGTGTACTGGCCGGCGATGCTGCTGGCGGTCGAGCTGCCGCTGTACCGGCATCTCAACGTTCATGGCTACCTCAACTACGGCGGCGCGCGGCTCTCGAAAAGCTCGGGCAATATCGTCGATCCGCTCGCGCTGGCGGCGAAATACGGATCGGATGTGCTGCGTTACTTTGTACTGCGCGAGTTCGGTTACGGACTCGACGGCGATTGCATACAGCAACGGCCCGCCGCATATCGGCCATGCATACGAGTTTCTCGCGACCGACGCCTTCGTGCGCTATCAACGCCGCAAACTCGGCCGCGAAAACGTCACGTTCGTCACCGGCACCGACGAGCATGGGCAGA
>DASQHV010000056.1:0-2423 GCA_035631915.1 Candidatus Acidiferrales bacterium
CTGGTGGATGCCGCGTACCAGGCTTACGAATCGGCGGGCCTGCAGCCCAACGACGTTGACGCATATTGGCTCGGCACGATGGGCTCGGGCGTCTCGGGGCTGACGCTCTCGGAGCCGCTCAAGATTCAGTACAAGCCCGTCACCCGCGTCGAGAACATGTGCGCGACCGGCTCCGAAGCGCTGCGCCAAGCCTGCTACGCGGTCGCGTGCGGCGCGTTCGATATCGCGATGGCGATCGGCGTCGAGAAGTTGAAGGACTCCGGCTACTCAGGCCTGGTCGGCAACGCGCCGCCCAACGACGGCACCGAGGGCAGCATGACTGCGCCGGCGTCGTTCTCGCTGCTCGCGCCCGCGTACTTCAAGAAGTACGGACTCGATCCCGAAAAGGGCAAGGACGTGCTCTCGCGCATCGCGTGGAAGAACCACAAGAACGGCGCCAAGAATCCGAAGGCGCAGTTCCAGAAAGAAGTCTCGATGGATACGATCAGGAATTCGCCGAAGATTGCGGACCCGCTCGGCATCATGGATTGCTCGGGCGTATCGGACGGATCGGCGGCGGCGATCGTCGTTCGCGCCGAGGACGCGCACAAGTACTGCAAGAATCCGATCTACATTAAGGCGTTGTCGTTCGTGGCGGGACCGGCGGAAGGACCGCTGTCGCAGGACTACGACTTCACCAGCTTCCGCGAAGTGGTCGCCACCGCCAAGGACGCATACGCGCAGGCCGGCATCACCAATCCTCGCGAGCAGATCAGCATGGCCGAGGTCCACGACTGCTTCACGCCGACCGAGTTGGTGCTGTACGAGGACCTGGGTTTCAGTCCGCGCGGCACCGCATGGCAGGACGTGATGGACGGGTTCTTCGACCTCGAGGGCAAGCTGCCGGTGAATCCGGACGGCGGGCTCAAGAGCTTCGGGCATCCGATCGGCGCGTCGGGCCTGCGCATGATGTACGAGATGTGGCTGCAGATGCGCGGCGAGGCGGGACCGCGTCAGATCAAGAATCCGAAAGTCGGACTGACGCATAATCTCGGCGGCGCGCCCGGGCGATGCGTCAGCTTCGTGTCGGTAGTCGGCAGCCAGGTAGGATAGCTCCCGTGTCATTCTAGAGCGCAGCGAAGAATCCCGATCCTGAAACGGCCGACATCGCACGATGCCGGCCGTTTTACTTTTGCGGAACAATTGGAACATGAAAAAGTCGGGCGCGAGCCAAGGCCAGTCGGCATCGGAACTGATCGCGAAAAGAATCGCCGAACTCGGAGACTGGCGCGGCGAAACCCTCAGCCGAATGCGCAAGCTCATCAAGGAAGCAGACCCGGACGTCGTCGAGGAGTGGAAGTGGATGGGCACGCCGGTTTGGTCGCACGACGGCATCATCTGCACCGGCGAATCCTACAAGAAGGTCGTGAAGCTTACCTTCGCCAAGGGCGCGTCTCTGAATGATCCGGCTCGTCTTTTCAACTCGAGCCTCGACGGAAACGTGCGCCGCGCGATCGACATCCACGAAGGAGAAAAAGTTGACGAGACCGCCTTCAAGGCGCTCGTTCGCCAGGCGGTCGCCCTCAACAGTTCCGGCAAGTCGAAACCTTCGAAGAAAACAAAGTGCTGAGCGATTCCGCCCCTGAGCGGGTCCGACGTCGGGGTGGCGGAGGTGGTATCGCGCCTCAATGCGACGTCAAAGACACTCTCTGCGGCGTGCCGACTCCTTAACTACTTGCGCGAGTCCAATCCCATGCGGCGCGCGATGATCACCTTCATGATCTCGTTGGTTCCCGCGTAGATCGATTGCACCGCCGCGTCGGCGTAGTCAGTCGCCACCGGATACTCCATCATGAAGCCGTAGCCGCCGTGCAATTGCAGGCACTGGCTGCTGATCTTCTTCTGCAAGTCGGTCGTCCACCACTTCGCCATGCTGACCTCCGCGACGATTTCGTCGCCCCGCACGTGCGCCGCCATCAGCCGGTCGACGAAGGCCTGCCCTACTTCGACTTCGGTCATCATCTCGGCCAGCTTGAACTGGGTATTCTGAAACTCGGCGATTGGCTGTCCGAACGCGCGCCGATTCTTGCAGTAGGCTACTGTGTCCTCGACGGTGCGCCGGCAACTCGCGATTGACGCGACGCCCACGCACAGCCGCTCCTGCTGCAGCTTCTCCATCAGCATCTTGAAGCCCGAGCCCGGCTGCCCGAGCAGGTTGCCCGCCGGCACGCGGCAATCCTCGAAGAACAATTCGCTGGTGTCCTGGCCGCGAAGTCCAAGCTTGTCCAGCTTGCGCCCGCGCACGAAGCCCGGACTGGTCGCATCGACCAGCATGAGACTCACGCCCTTGTGCGGCGGATTCGCCTTGGGGTCGGTCTTGCACACGACGATGATCAAGTCTGCGATCTGGCCGTTGGAGATGAACGTCTTCGATCCGTTGAGCA
>DASQHV010000057.1:0-6214 GCA_035631915.1 Candidatus Acidiferrales bacterium
ATCCGCGATAGTCCGTGGCTCGCGGCCCAAGTCCGGCGTCACCATCAGTGCTGCACCGCCGGGGATCGACTCGCGCAGCGCGCGAATCGAAATATTCTCGCGCGACTTGAGCGCGACGTAGTCCGCGAGATTGCGCTTCAACTTCCTTCTAAGCGCCGCCGATACCTTCGCGGATGAGATCTGCGACGCGTCCGGCAGTTCCGCCATCACCCGGTTGACGATCAGCGCCGCGACGGAGAGACCTGCGTTCGCCAGCGCCTCGATAAAATCGCGTGACTGGTCGATCCGGCTCGGCTCCGCATCCGTGACGACCACGATCGCGGTGCTTGGCGCGCGCAACATCTCCTGCGCTCGCGCCGCCCGCGCGGCAAACCCGTCATACATCCCCGCAAAACTTCTGACCACTTCCTGCACGTCGCCCAGGATGTTAATTCCGGTCACGCGGTCGAACGCTGCGAGCACCGCTCGCGCAGCGACGTCCACCATGCGCAACTGGCGACTGAAGAGGCTGGCCGGCGCGCTCAGAAGATTGATCGCCCGCGAATTCAACAGTTCGAGCATCCGGCGCGGCGCGTCGAGAAATTCGATCGCCTCCGCCGCGGGCGGCGTGTCGAGCACGACCAGGTCGGTCTCCGCGTCGGCCGCCAGTTCGAGCATTTTCTCCATCGCCATGTAGTCCGTGACGCCCGCCAGCGAGTTTGCGAGGTTGCGATAGATTCGATTTTCCAGGATCGCATCGGACGCGGACGCCGACGGAGCGAAGCGCCGCACGATGGAATCAAACGTCAGCTTCGGATCGAGCCGCAGTGCACGCAGCCGCGCGCGTTTCGCTCCCCGAGCTCGCGGACGCCGAACGCCTGCCAACGAAACCTCGGCCGGTTCGCTCGCGTCGGCGCCAAGTCCCAGCGCGTCGAGCAGGCGCGGCGCCGGATCGATCGTCAGCGCGTCCACACTGCGTCCGAGCATCGCGCCGCGCACCGCAAGCGCAGCGCTGATAGTGGTTTTCCCAACGCCGCCCGGACCGAGACAAACCACCAACCGCGCGGCATGCAGGTCCAAGCGACTAGGACGCTTCAATCGAACAGCCCCGCGCCGGCGACGTCGCTGAGCGCCTCGACTTCCTCGACGCTGACTTGCGGCGTGAACATCATCGGCATCACCACGGTCTCGAGCCCGGCCTCCGCCAGCCGCGCCGCTCCGATCAGCGCCGACTCGCGCGCCGCACTGCGCGCCACCGCCAACCGCGCATGTGCGCCAAGCAGGCTCAGCGCCGCGAGCTCGGCGGTGTCGAACAGCGAATCAGGTACTCGATTCATCATTGCCGCAAGGACCGCAACGCCGAGCTGGCCCCGCATCGCTTCCGCCGTTTCCAACGCTTCGCGAATCGCCAGTTCGTCGGGCGTCGCCGTGATAATCACGCCGAAGCGCGTCGCATCGCATAGAAACGTCCGCACCGAATCTGCCAAGCGATTCAGCGTGCCGGTGGGCGCCAGCTTCTGGATGCCGGTTGCAACCGAGAGCAGCTCGATCGCGCTGCCCGACGCCGGTGCATCGACGACCAGGTAGCGATCCTCCAGCGCAGCGTCCGCTGCCATGATGCGTAGTCGCTCCAGCAGTAGAAACGCTTCGAGTCCCGGCAGCGCGGCGGTCACATAGCCGAACGTTCGGCTGCGCAGCATCCGCCGCGAAATCGCTCGCAGCGGAACAATCCGCTCGATGAACGCCTCGAGCTCCTCGCGCCCGCCTACTGCCGTCGCGTCCAACGACTCGGTCACGCGCGCCGGCGTGCCACGTCCGACGGTCCCGCCAATCATCGACGCGGCGCACTGCCGTCCGTCCAGGTCCACGATCGTGGTGTGCGAGCGCCGCGACAACGCGATCGCAATCGCGGCCGCAAGCGTGCTCTTGCCGGTGCCGCCCTTGCCCGTTACGAAAACGACACGCGCCGGTTTCATCGGCTAGAATGTAGATGTCGTTGACAACCCAGTAAACCGCGGACTCAGAGAGACTTTGCTTTGCGCGATTCAGACCAGCCAGCTATCGACTCGATTCTGATCGCTTTGCCGCCCGAGCAGATCGTGCTGTTCAAGTCGATCGTCGAATCCTACGACAACCTCGCGACGCTTCGCACCGAGGATCCCGCGCGCCACTACCTCAGGATCTATTTTTCCGCCGATTCCCGCGACGAGGTGATGGCATTGCTCGCGTCGCTCGACGCACAATTCTCGATTCGCCGCGTCTGAGCGCGCGATTACCGCTCCACTGCGACCGCGTAGTCGCGCCCCTCCCACTCACCCGTCTCGCGCGACTTGAATGTGAATCGAATCGGCGCGGCGCCCGGCCGCGCAAAGTCCGCCGCCGCCGTGTCCAGGTCCACGTAGTCGAATCCGAGCGGCGTCGAGATCGACGCCGTGTCGTTCGCGCTCTGCCACTCGTCGTTGCTCCAGTGAAGGATGAACGGATCGGTGAGCAGGATCCGCAAGCGACTTCCCGCCGCGATCGACCTCACGCGCCGATTGCGTTTCCACAGGCACAGCTTGCTGCGCGCGCGCCCGGGCTTCTGATACCGCTCGCGCACTTCGTCGATCGTGTCGAACACCCGTCCGTCCGACGCCGATCGCAGCAGCTTGATGTATTCTGCATGCGCCCACATCAGCGGCGTCGCGCTCCCGGTTTGATAGCCGTACCTGAGCAGCGCGCGCGGAATGTCGGGTTGATCCCAAATTTGTTCCGGCAACAATTGCGTCGAGTTCGCAAATCGCTCCATCGCCATCAGGTACGGACGCGGGTCGCGTCCCGCCGCCAGTTCGTAGTGCCCGCGCTCGCCGGTCAACAGCGGCCATGGGCGCCCGCGTCCCCAGCCGAGGAACGGACCGCCGTCGTCGTGCTGCCCGTAACCGTCGTGCGTATAGCGCCGCCAGCACGGGCCGGCTGGAAAATCGGTCTTCAGCACCGCGTCGATCACTTTGAGCGAGTCTTCCATCAGCGAGTCGCCCGCACGGCGAATCCCGTAGCGCACCAGCTCCAAAAAACCGGCGTCGACGATTTCCGCAACCGGAAATTCCGCGTTCTCACCCGGCGCGCGATTGTGAATCAGCACGCGCTTGCCCGCGATATTCTCGTCCGCTTCCGGATCGCTCACGTCGACCGGATTGATTCTTACGTAGTGGCGCTTGATGCCCGGCACCAGGAATCCTTCGTTGGTGACCGTCCAGGCTTCGACCTGCGCTTCCAGGAAGTCGGCGTACTCCTCCAGAAATTGCGCGGTCACCAGATCGCCGCGATCGCGCGCGAAGCACGCCGCGCAGATCAACGCCGAGATATTGGCCGCCAGCGTCGACGGCGAATATCCCGCATTCTCCTCCCAGCGCTCCTGCGGCGTCGCGCAGCCATTGTCGATCAGAAAGCGCGCCGCCAGCCGCACCATCGGATACGGATCGAAGTCCTTGAGCCCATCGCAGCGATGCATCCGCCAGGCCAGCGTGATCGGAAACGAAACCTCGTCCAGCTGGATTCCATTCCAGTACGGCCGACCGTCGATCCAGAAATTCTGCGGAAAGCCGCCGTCCTCTCGCTGCGAACAGGCCAGGTAAATCAGCGCACGCAGCGCCGTCGTCACTTCGCCCGACGCACACAGCCCCGTCACGCTGTTGACCATGTCGCGCGTCCACACCAGGTGGTAGCCGCCCAGATCCTCGTCACCCTTCGCCTCGCCCCACGGGATGCTGAGCGACGCGATCAGCGCGCCGGGATAAGTTTTGTCCTCGTGCGCCAGCAGCAATTCGCGCGAGCGATGGTAGAGCGCGCCGCCGTCGCCCGAAAATTTCTCGATCGGATAGAAATGCCGGCACGCGCGATCCCATTGCTCGACGAAGCGCGCGCGATGCTCCGCGAACGGCTCCGCCAGCGACTGGAACAGCGTGGTCACGGCGCGGTTCAGCTCGCGGCCGAAGCCGACGCCCAGCGTGAACGCGTAGCCCTTGCGCAAATCCACCTCGGCCGTCAGCGCGATATTGCCGTCGGTCGCCGCGGCGAAATGGTAGTCCATCATGAAATCGCCGCTGATGTCCTGCCATCCGTCGGTGCTTCCGACGTATCCGCACGACGCGCGCAGAAACGGCGCGTTCGCTCCCAGAGCCAGCCATACCCCGTCCTTGTGGGCGGTCAGAAATTCGTGCCCGACAATCTGCGTCACGTTGCCGTTGTTGCCCCATCCGCCGACCCCAAGATGCGGCGCCAGCAGCACATACAGATGCAGCTTTTTCAACAGCTCGGGGTCGCCTTCCAGCCGCGCGTCGATCAGCAGCGTCGGCTGATGCGGATCGGTGATCACTTCCTTGATCAGGTGATAGCGCCCGTCCGGCGAATGACCCTCGATCTTGACGGCCAGCCCGCGGCTCTCCAAATACTCGGTCGTCGAGTCGAGATGCCGCCGTTCCTCGTGAAAAAACGTCTCGCCATCGGTGATAAGAAATTGCAGGTCGCGCACCTGCGGCTGATCGATCGTCGGGAAATAAATTTCGTTCAACACGCCTGCCGAGGTAGTGAACCAGAGCCGGCTGACCGACGAGTACGCGGTGCAAATCGCGTCCTTCGCGCTGCGGGTCCAGCGCGGCTCGATTCCGGGTGCTCCGCTCGCGACCGGCGTGGTCAGGATTTTTGCCATGGCTGCCTTCTTTTCCGATCCTCGCGGGTTCAGATCGTCTCAGGTTTTTCCGGCGCGGGCGCGACCGATTTTTCAGCCTCCGGCTTCAGCCGGAACACCCACGCGACGCCGACGCTCACCGCGTACAGCGCGAGTAGCGGAATCGCCAGAAGGAACTGCGAGATCATGTCGGGCGGTGTCAGCGCGGCGGCCACGATAAAGATCGCCAGGATCGCGTAGCGCAAGTACCCGATCATCATCTTGTAGTCGATCAATCCGAGCTTGGTGAAAAAGAACGCGAAGATCGGCATCTCGAACGTCAGCGCGAACGCGAGCAGCAGCTTCGACGAAAACGCCAGGTACTCGCTGATCCGGATGGTCGGCGTGATCCCGATACTCGCGTACTGCGCGAGGAAAAACGCGTAGCCGATTTTGAACACCACCGCCCAGCAGAAGTAGCCGCCCAACGCGAAAAATAGCGTCGCGAAAATTACGAACGGCCGCGCCATCTTGCGCTCCGTTTCGTACAAACCCGGCGCCACGAACTTCCAGATTTCGTAAAATACCGCCGGGCTCGCGACGAACAGTCCGGCGATCAGCGCCACCTTGATCTTGGTGTAAAACGCCTCGCCGACGCCCGTCCCAATCAGCAGCACCTTGCCGCCCGACACTTCGCGGATCGGCCACGTCAGCGCCTGAAACAGCGGGTCCGCGAACGAGTACGCGACGATGAATCCGACTCCGACTGCGATGAACGCGCGAATCAGCCGCACCCGCAATTCCTGCAGATGCTCGATCAGCGACATCCGCGCCCCATGCGGCGCCTGCTCGTCGGGCGCTTCGGTTGTGATATCGTCGCTGGCCACTGTGCGGATAGACCGGCTATGTTTGCTCGGGCGGCTTGTCGGGCGCCGCGGGCTTGTTGGCCGCGGCCGTGGCGGGCGCCGCTACGTTCGCGGGCTGCTCGTCGAGCGCGTCGGTCAACTCGCGCAGCATCGTGTTGCTCGCCAGGCGCAGCTCGCGCAGGACTTTGCCCGTGACCCGCATCACTTCCGGCAACCGCTCGGGCCCGAGCACGATCAGCGCGACCGCCAGTATCAGGATGATTTCAAACAGGTCCAAGCTACGATGACCGATTCGCGCATCTGGAAAAAGTTGCTGCGCAAAGTAGAATTTCGCACACCCGCACCATGCCAGTTAATCATTATATCCCGCGCGAGTGTCAACGATGCTTAAGACCGCGGTCGTCGCGGACCGGCGCTATCTGAAACATTTCGCCGGCCGCTCGCATCCGGAGCGTCCGGAGCGGGTCGCCGCGATGATCGAAATGGCCGAGGCGCTGCGCCGTCCCGACCTCGTGTTCCTGTCGCCCCGCGACGCCACCCAGGACGAGCTCGCGATGTGCCACAGCCGCGATTACGTCGCCGCCGTCGAGCGCACGTCGGGTCTCGACCGCTTCGACTTCGACCCCGACACCCACGTGTCGCGCGACTCGTACCGGACCGCGACGCTTTCCGCCGGCGGCGTGCTCACCGCGGTCGAAGCCGTGCTCGACGGCGCCGCGGACAA
>DASQHV010000058.1:0-6647 GCA_035631915.1 Candidatus Acidiferrales bacterium
CGGGTCGCGATGAACAAGCAAGGGAACGTGGCGCGCCCTGAGGGATTTGAACCCCCGACCCTCAGATCCGTAGTCTGATGCTCTAATCCGCTGAGCTAAGGGCGCGCGCTCGAACCTTAGAAATTTTCATATCGCACGCCCGCGAGCAAGCTGCGACGCGCGCCACGCTCCGGGACGCGCCGTGCCGCCCTCACTGCGCCGACGGAATCCACACCGTCACCGTCGTCCCCTCCCGCACCTTGCTCTCGATCTTCAGCGTCCCGTGATGGAGCTGCACGATGTGCTTGACGATCGCCAGCCCCAGGCCCGTGCCGCCCAGCTCGCGCGAGCGCGCGCGATCGACGCGATAGAACCGCTCCGTCAGCCGCGGAATATCCGTCGCCGGAATCCCCTCGCCCGTATCGCTGACGCTGAGCGCCACGCCGGCGCGCGCCTCGGGACCCTCCGCCCCGCTCGCCGCCCCCTTCACGCGCCCTTCGCGCGGCGTGTACTTGATCGCGTTGTCGATCAGATTGAGCATCACCTGATGCAGCCGGTCGCGATCGCCCGCCATCTTCGGCAGCTCGGCCGGGCAGCTCACTTCCAGGCGGAGCCCGCGCCGCCCCGCCTGCTCCTGCATCAGCTCGGCCGCCTCCGACAGCACGCGGCTCGGCTCCAGTTGCTCCATCTTGAGCGGCGTGAGCCCGCGCTCAAGGTCTGACAGCGAGACCAGGTCGTCGAGCAGGCGGGCCAGCCGCCGCGCCTGCCGCTCGATAATTCCAAGAAAGCGCATCGAGGTGTCGCGATCGTCGACGCCGCGAATCAGCGTCTCGGCGTAGCCGTAGAGCGCGCTCAGCGGCGTGCGCAGCTCGTGCGTCAGGTTCGAGATGAAGTCGGCGCGCAGCGTCTCGTACGATTTGAGCTGCGTGATGTCGTGAAAGACGAAGACCCAGGCGGCGCCGCGCGAGGTGCTGATCTGCGCGCCGCTGGCGCTGACGTGCAGCACTGCGGGATTTTGAATCACAATGTCCGCGTTCACGATCGCGCGATCCGCCGATTGCATCGCGCGCCCGACGAACTCCTGCAGGCGCGGGTCGCGGCACAATTCAACGAACGGCCGATCGCGATACTCGGTCTCGGCGCCCAGCGCGAAAATCCTGCGCGCCGCTCCGTTGAGCAGGATCACTTCGCCGCGCGCGCCGGTCACGACCACCGCCTCGGTCATGCTGCGCAGAATCGCCTCGAACTCGTCGCGCTGTTCGGTAAGCGTGTCGACCTCGCTGACCACCGCGTCCGCCGCGTCGAGCAGGTGATGCTCCGCCGAGGCCAAAACACCGGTGTCGCCGCGCAGCATGTGCGGCGGCAGGCGCCGATCGCGCAGCGCCGCGGCGACGGCGTCCAGCCGCTCGGCCCGCCGCGCCATCGTAAGTGCGATCACGCGGGCGCCGATCGCCGACGCGCCGAAACCCGCCGCGAGCGCGGCGACCGTCCACCACACCGGCGCGGCGCCGGTCGCGGCCAGCACTATCAGGAAAATTGCGGCCGGTATCAGGCCGGCGGAGAATGCCGCAAACAGGCGGAGCGCCGGCGACCTAGCCAAGCGCTTCGGGATTGAAGCGGTAACCGACGCTGCGAACCGTGAGGATCAATTCCGGGTTCGCGTCGTCGCGCTCGATATGCTGCCGCAGGCGCCGCACGTGGACGTCGACCGTGCGCGGCTCGACGAACGTGTCGCGGCCCCAGACCATGTCGAGCAGTTGTTCGCGCGTGTACACGCGCATCGGATGCTGCACGAAGAAGCGCAGCAGCTCGAATTCGCGCAGCGCCAGCTCCTTCTTGTTGGAATCGACGAACACCTGGTAAGTGCCAAAGTCCATGCGCAAGCGCCCCTTCTCGTACGCACCGCCGCCGGCCTCCGGCTCTGAGAGCGCGTTTGCGCGACGCAGCAGCGCCTTGACGCGCGCCACCAGTTCGCGCGGGCTGAACGGCTTGACCACGTAGTCGTCGGCGCCCATCTCGAGCCCCAGGATCTTGTCCACCTCGGTGCCCTTGGCCGTGACGATCAGGATCGGCAGATGAGCGGTGTCGCGGGCGGCGCGCATCTGGCGGCATATTTCGAGCCCCGGCATCCCGGGCAGCATCAGGTCCAGCACCATCAGGTCGGGCACGCGGCGCCGCACGCGCTCGAGCGCCTGCGCGCCGTCGGCCGCCTCCTCGACGACGAAGCCCTCCTGCGCCAGGTTGTAGCGAATCAGCTCGCGGATATCGGCGTCGTCTTCGACGATCAAAATCCGGTAACGGACCGCGCGCTGCGATTCCGCCACTGCACCGCCCGACTGCGTATTCTGATTCATCGCTCCGCCCCCTCCGCTGGATTACTCACGTTCCCCGCTTCTTCGTTTCCATGTGACGAATCATCTTGCCCTTGACCATATAGGTGACCATCTCCGCGATGTTGGTCGCGTGGTCGGCGATCCGCTCCAGGTACTTCGATACGAACAGCAGCCGGGTTGCCGACGCGATCGTGTGCGCGTCCTCCGCCATGTAGCTCAGCAGCTCGCGATAGACCTGGTAGTTGAGCAGGTCGACCTCGTCGTCGCGCGCGATCACCTGGTCGGCCAGGTCGGTGTCGTCGCGCATGAAGGCATCGATACTGTCCTTGACCATCGACTGCGCGATCTCCGCCATCCGCGGCAAGTCGATGTAGGGCTTCAGCTGCGGCACTTCGTTGAGTTCGAGTGCGCGCTCGCAAATGTTGACGGCGTTGTCGCCGATGCGCTCGAGGTCGGTGGTGATCTTGAGGCCGGTGGTGATGAAGCGCAGGTCGCTGGCGGTGGGCTGATGCAGCGCGAGCAGCCGGATGCACTGTTCGTCGTTCTCGGTGTCCATCCGATTCACTTCGTCGTCGCGTTGAATCACTTCGCGCGCATGCTCGCTGTCGCGATTGACCAGCGCGTCGATAGCCTCGGCAATCTGCCGCTCGACCAAGCCGCCCATCTTGAGCAGACCCGCGCGCAGCGTGCGCAGATCCTCCTCGTACTGCCGGTTGGTATGCTGCGGCTGCGTGCTGTCCATTTTACTCTACCCCCGTCTCAGCCGAATCTGCCGGTGATGTAATCTTCAGTTTCGCGGCGAGTGGGGTTGGTGAAGATCTGCTTGGTCTCGCCGTATTCGACCAGGTCACCGGTGTACATGAAGGCGGTCATGTCGGAGCAGCGCGCGGCCTGCTGCATGTTGTGGGTCACGATCACGATAGTGTACGCCGACTTCAATTCGAGCAATAGTTCTTCGATGCGCGCGGTGGAGATCGGGTCGAGCGCCGAGCACGGCTCGTCCATCAACAGCACCTCGGGCTGAACGGCGAGCGCGCGCGCCACGCACAGCCGCTGCTGCTGTCCACCCGAGAGACTGCTGCCCGGACGCCGCAGCCGGTCCTTGACCTCCTCCCACAGCGCCGCCTGGCGCAGGCTCCGCTCGATAACCTGGTCGCGTTCGGCGCGGCTGATACTCACGCCGTTCAGCGTCAGGCCTGCGGCCACGTTGTCTTCGATCGACATGGTGGGAAACGGCGTCGGCTTCTGGAACACCATCCCGATTCGGCGCCGCACCTGCACCGGATCGACGTCGTCGCCGTAGATGTTGTTGCCGTCGAGCAGCACTTCGCCGGTGGCCTTCGCGCCGGGCACGACTTCATGCATCCGGTTGAGGCATCGCACCAGCGTCGACTTGCCGCATCCCGACGGGCCGATAATCGCCGTCACGCGATTCTCCTCGTATGCGAGGCTGACGTCGTGCAGCGCGTGATTCTTGTAGAACCACGCGTCGAGATGTCGGACCACCAGTTTTTCGGCCATGACTTACCTGGGCGCCTTCGCCGCCCCACCCGTCATCCATCGCACACCCAGCTCGAGCGCCAGCACCATCCCGGTCAGCACCAGCGCGCCCGCCCACGCTTGCCGCTGCCAATCGGCAAACGGCGAGATCGCGTAGGTATAAACCTGGACCGTCAGCGTGTTGATCGGATGAAAAAGGGAGGTTGACCAGAAGCGATTGCCGAACGCCGTGAACAGCAGCGGCGCGGTCTCGCCCGCCACCCGCGCGACGGCCAGGATCACGCCGGTCGTGATTCCCGACAGCGCCGTGCGCGCCACCACCGACAGCGTCGTGCGCCACAGCGGCACCCCCAGCGCGAGCGACGCCTCGCGCAGTTCCGGCGGCACCAGCAACACCATCTCCTCGGTGGTGCGGGTGACCAGCGGCACCATGATCGCCGCGAGCGCGACCGCACCCGCCAGCGTCGAGAAGCCGCCGAACGGGCGCACGACCACGGCGTAGGCGAAGATCCCGATCACGATCGACGGCACGCCCATCATCACGTCGGCCGAGAAGCGCACCCAGTTGCCGAACTGGCTCGCGCGATTCGCGGCGAGATAAAGTCCCGCGCCGACTCCGATCGGCACGCCGATCAACGCCGCGATTCCCACCACTTCGAGCGTGCCGACGATCGCGTTGGCCATGCCGCCGCCCTTTTCGCCGACTGGCGCGGGCATGTGCGTGAAGAACGCCCAGTTCAGGCTCGCGAAGCCCTTGGTCACCAGGTAGCCGAGCACCAGGAACAACGGGATCAGCGTCAGGATCGTCGCGCCGACGGTAATCCCCATCATCGCGTCGCTCTTGAACTTGCGCACGCGATAGCTGGTTTCGCCGTGAAGGGTTTGGACCGCGGCCGCCATTATTTTCCCGTCTCCCGGTAGCGGCGCTGCTGCACGCCCAAGACCAGCGCGCGCGCCACCACGTTGAGCACGATACCCAGCACCAGCAGCACCAGCCCCAGCTCGATCAGCGCGGCGACGTACATGTCGGAGGTCGCCTCGGCAAATTCATTGGCGATCACGCTCGCGAGGGTCGCCGCCGGCTTGAACAGCGACGCAGAGATTTGCGCCGAGTTGCCGATTACCATCGCCACCGCGATCGTCTCGCCGAGCGCGCGTCCCAATCCCAAAATGATCGCGCCGATCACGCCGGTCATCCCGTACGGGATCACTGCGGTCGTGACCATTTCCCACTTGGTCGCGCCCAGCGCCAGCGCCGCCTCGCGCTGCGTGCTCGGAACGACGCGAAACACGTCGGTGCACACCGACGAGATGTACGGGACGATCATGATCGCAAGGACCACGCCCGCAGAGAGCATCCCCACCGCGACCTTCGGCCCCTGGAAGAACGGCAACCAACCGAGCCAGTTCGCGAGCGGCGGCTCGACGTAGTCGCGAATCCACGGGCCCATCACGAACACCGCCCACAGTCCGTACACGACGCTGGGGATCGCGGCCAGCAGGTCGACCAGGAATCCCAGGCGATGCCCGAGCCAGTCGGGCGCCATCTCGCTGAGGCATAGCGCGACGCCGAGACTCAGCGGCACCGCGATCGCCAGCGCGATAAACGACGTCACGAACGTCCCGTAGATGAACGGCAGCGCGCCGTACTGATCGGCGACCGGATCCCATTCCGAGGTGATGAAGAAGTGCAAGCCGAAGGCGCGAATCGCCGGGAAGCTGCTAACGATAAGTGCAATCGCCAGGCCGAACAGCAGCACGAGAATCAGCAGCGCAAGAATAAACGTGGCAGTGTTGAAAATTCGATCGCCGAACAGGCGAACATGATGGGGCGGCTTGGCGCGGGAGCGCGCAACTGGCGCGGCCCCGAGGTCGCCTCGCCCTACGCCTTCGGCCATCGAACTTTCGAGTTCGGACACGCGATGCTCTTCCTTCAGAATATGCAGGCCGCCTTCTGTCGCGAACGCAACTCACCGTCGCGGCCGGCTTATCCGTCACCGTAATCATACTCATCGATTGTTGCGGGAATGTTACGGAGGCTGAAAATCGCAGTGAATCACGAATCTTGGGCGAAACCCCGCCAAATCAGGGAGGATTTCTCGCCCCGAGTCGCCCGATCAGGGTGCCGTTATTCGCGCGAGGCCGCCCATATAAGGACGCAGCACCTCCGGTACCGTCACGCTGCCGTCCTCGTTCTGGTAATTCTCGAGGATCGAAATCACCGTTCGCGGCAACGCCAGACCGCTGCCATTCAAAGTGTGGACCAGCTCGGCCTTCCCGCCTTTCGCCGGCTTGAAGCGAATCCGCGCGCGCCGCGCCTGGAAATCCGTGCAGTTGGAAACCGAGCTTACCTCGAGCCATTCGCCGCATCCCGGCGCCCACATCTCCAGGTCGTAGGTCACCGCGCTGGAGAAGCTAAGAGCGGCGGTGCAAAGCTCGACGACTCGAAACGGAATCTCCAGCCGGCGGCAAATCTCGGCCGCGTTCTCGACCATCTTGTGAAACTCGTCGTCGGACGTCTCCGGCCTGACCAGCTTCACCATCTCGACCTTGTCGAACTGATGCCCGCGCTTGATGCCGCGGACGTCGCGCCCCGCCGACATCTTCTCGCGCCGAAAGCATGGCGTGTATGCCGTCAGGTAAACCGGCAGCCGCGCCTCGTCTAAAGTCTCGTCGCGGTACATGCTGGTCAGCGGCACCTCGGCGGTTGGGATAAACCAGAAGTCGTCCTCGTCGTCGTGATACATGGTGTCGGCGTTCTTCGGCAGATGCCCCGTGCTGATAACGGTGGCGCGATTCACCATCAGCGGCGGAATGATCTCACGATAGCCCTGC
>DASQHV010000059.1:0-1642 GCA_035631915.1 Candidatus Acidiferrales bacterium
GGCGCGCCCGCGTTCCTTCTGCTCGTCCATCAGTCGGTTGAAGCCGGCCGTGTCCACGTGCATCCCGTGATTGCGCAGCACGTCTTCGGTCAGGTCGAGCGGAAACCCGTAGGTATCGTACAGCTTGAACGCGACCTCGCCCGGCAGCGTATGTCCGCCGCTTTTTTTGATTCGCGCGAGTTCCGTATCGATCAGTTCCAGGCCGCGATCGAGCGTCTCGCCGAAGCGCGATTCCTCCTGCGTGATCGCCTCGGCAATCTTCGCCGACGCCGCGCGGATCTCGGGGTATGCGTCGCCCATCGCCGCGACGACGCCCTCATGCGCCAGCGCCAGGAACGGCCGATGTATTCCCAGGTAACGCCCGTGCCGCGCCGCGCGCCGGATTATTCGCCGCAGCACGTACTCGCGATCGGTGTTGCCCGGCATCACGCCGTCGGCAATCAGGAACGTCATGGTGCGTGCGTGATCGGCAATCGCGCGAAACGAGACGTCGCTTTCGCCGCCCTGGCCGTAGCGTGCCTCCGCGCCGAACTTGCGCGCAGCCTCGTCAATCTTCGCGATGATCTTCTGGAACAGATCGATGTCGTAGTTGCCGAGCAGCTTGCCGGTCTCGAGGCTCTGCAGCGCGGCCGTGATTCGCTCGAGGCCCGAGCCGGTGTCGACATGCTTTTTGGGCAGCGGCGTCAGCACCCCCGACGCGTCGCGGTTGTACTGGATGAAAACCAGGTTGCCGATTTCGATGTATCGCTCGCATCCGTCGACGTTGACGAAACACTTCTCTCCGCGATGATTCCGCTCCGCGTCGCACGCGCCCTCGCCGCGATCGATATCGATCTCCGAGTTGGGACCGCACGGCCCCGTCTCGCCCATCTCCCAGAAATTGTCCTTGTCACCGAAGCGCAGAATCCGCTCGCGCGGCAAGACGCCGAGCTTTAACCAAATGTCCTCGGCTTCCTTGTCATCGTTGTGAACGGTCGCGTAGAGCAGCGCGGGATCGACGCCCCAGACCTTGGTGATCAGCTCCCAATGCCACCGAATCGCCTCTTCCTTGTAGTAATCGCCGAACGACCAGTTGCCGAGCATCTCGAAAAACGTGTGATGGTAAGTGTCGCGGCCAACCGCCTCCAGGTCGTTGTGCTTGCCCGAAATCCGGAGGCATTTCTGACAATCCACGACGCGCGGATTCTCCGGCGTGCGGATGCCGAGAAAATAATCCTTGAACGGAACCATGCCGGCGTTGGTGAAGAGCAGGGTCGGGTCGCCCTTAGGAATCAACGACGCCGCCGGCACGACCGCATGGCCGCGTGCGGCGAAGAAATCGAGAAATGATTGCCTGACCTTGTCAGTCGTCCAGCGCATAAGGGGATTATATTAGCCAAGCGGCAATCCGCTCTCCACTGTCAACCGGCGCCACGCGCAATCAACTCGCGCCTAGCAGCATTTCGACTGCGCCCGCGGTTTGGTCCAGCCGCCGCTCTCGGACAGACTTATGAGCATGAATATGACCGCGACAATCGACGCACGGCCCGCGCGCAAGTCTTCGCTCGGCGAATTTCTCCTCTCGCGCAAGGGCGATCTAACGCTGGCATTTTCGGCTTTCGTTTATCTCGTCAGTTGGGCGTTCCTGATGTTCACGCATTGG
>DASQHV010000060.1:0-6297 GCA_035631915.1 Candidatus Acidiferrales bacterium
ATTGTTGAGGACGAGTGACGGCTACGGCTTGACGATAGGCTCGACGACTTTCTCCATCAGAAAGTTCGACAGGTCGCCCAGCGCCTCGGCGGTTATCTCGTGGCCGCAATCGTATTCGCGGAAGGTCAGCGGCACCTTGAGGGAGCGCAGCGCCTCGACCGACGCACGCGCCCGCGAGATTTCGATCATGTCGTCGGCGCGGCCGTGCTGCACCAGCGTCGGCAGCGCTTCGAGTGCCGCCGCGTCGTTCACTTCCTCCTTCAGCTCAGGCGGGAAGAACGTCGAGAGCGCGACCAGCGCCGCGAACTTGGACGGATTCCGCACCGCCAGCCGATACGCCATCATCCCGCCCTGGCTGAAGCCGAGTATCACCAGTTTTTTTCGATCGACGTCGTACTTTTGCAGCGCGACGTTCAGAAACTCGGTGACCGCCTTGCCGGCATCCTCGATCGCTACGCGGTCTGGCGTCCCGCCCATCCGAATGGGAAACCACGCGTAGCCTCGCGTCGGGCCGATCGGCACCTCCATCGGACCCTGCGGGCAAATCACCATGAAGCGGCCGTCCGCGATGTACGGCGCGAGGCCCAGCAGATCCAGCGCGTTGGCGCCGAATCCATGCATCGCGATCAGCGTCGGATGCGGACCGTCTCCGGCGGGTGTGTACACGGCATGGATCAGTCGCATCGATTTGCCTCCGTCGCGCTCGCGCGATGGCGCATCATAGAACGCCGCGAGACGCGCTGCCACCGAAAGAAATCATTCCTTCAGCTTCACCACGGTCACGCCTTTGTGGACCTGGGTCAGCGCGGGCGGAAACGGCTTGCCCTTCAGATAGCGATCGAGGAACGCGATGCTATAGTCGATGATCGCCACATGATAGCTGTCTTGCAGATCAGTCCACGCGAAGTGACCCGCGCCGTCGAACTCGACGAAATACTTCGGCGCGGGCGTCTGGTCGTACGCGCCGTTGGCCTTCGCGATGAAGGGTGTGATGCCAAAGTCGTGGGTGCCGCCCTGGTACATCAGCGGTGCGTCGATTCCGCCGAGCGTCTGATGGGTGATGAACGGTGAGCTGTACGGCGATAGCGCCAGCACTGCCTTGATGCGTGGATCCTTCAAGTCCTTCCACGCGCCGCCAACGCTCAGCACCGTGTAGCCGCCGAGCGAATGCCCGATCAACCCGACGTGTTGCCAGTCGAACGGCGGCGAACGATAGCGCGGGTCTTTGGCAAGGGCGTCGAGGAGTCGCTCGACGTCGTGCGCGCGGTCGGCGTAGGTGCTCGCGTCCCACTTATGCGGATCGCGGAAGGGAGTGGCTGGCCGCTCGAGCCACGCGCGCATGTCGGCGCATCCGGCGTCGCGATGGTCAGGCGCAAACACTGCGTAGCCGGACGCCGCCAACGCCTTCGTCAGGAACGTCGACTGCTGGGCGCATCCGTGGAAGCCGTGCGAGAAAATAATGATCGGCCACGGCCCCGGCGTGGTCTTTTCCGGGAGCCACACTGCGACTTTGAGTCCCGCAATTTGTTGAAAGTCGACCGCCGTCGACTCTCTTGCGAATCCCGACGAGGTGCTCAGCGCGATGTTTGCGAAGAGCGCCGCGAGAAGGCCCGCTGCGCAACGAATCACTGACGATTTACGCATCGGGTCAATATACCGACCGGATGAATTCGAGATAAATGCCGGCACGCTCGTTCGCGGGCTGTTCATCAGCGCCGAAATAACCGCTAGATTAGCGGCGCGCGATGAGCGAAATAGCGGGATGATCCAGCGTTGAAGGTCGCGGGGGTAAGGCCTGCGGGTCGGACTGCGCGCGCGTCCAGGAGCGCTCTGGCCGCCGCGTCACTGGGAATCTTCTCGGTAGCCGCGGCGTCGGGACCCGGCGCGCCGAGCGGAAAATTCGCCGGATTCGTCGCAGGCGCGCTGCTGCTCGCGCTGGTCTGCTACGCGCTGTTCGACTACCTGGGCCCGCTCCTCGACGACCCCGACTCCGGGTTGCCGATGACTCTGGTAGTGCTCGGCGTCATCGCAGCCGCCAAGCTCGCAGTGATGCCATTCTTCCCCGGCTTCGGCCCCGACGTCGGCAGCTACCAGGCGTGGGCCGGCCAGATCGCGACGCTCGGACCCGCGCACACTTACCAGGAAGGCTACTTCCTCGACTACCCGCCCGGTTACTTGTACGCGCTCTGGGTCGTCGGCTTGATCTCGCAGGCGATCGGCGCCACTGGAGATTTTTCGCGGGTGATTATCGAGAGCCCCGCGATCGTCGCCGACTTCGCGCTGGCGATCCTGATGTACGCGTTCGTGCGGCGCGGCGAGCGGCGTGCGCTGGCGTTCATTGCGATGCTGATGGTCGCGCTGAATCCGCCACTGCTCTACGACACCGTGATTTGGGGGCAGAGCGATTCGGTGCTGACGTTCGTGACGCTGCTGAGCTTGGTCGCGATCCTGGGCAGGCAATTCGAGGTCGCCTGGGGCCTCGCGGCAATCGCGGTGTTGGTCAAGCCGCAGGGCCTGATGATCCTGCCGGTGCTCGGACTCTGGACGATGCTCGAGACCGACTTCGCGACCTGGATCAGATCGGGCGTCGCGCTGATCGCGGCCGCGATCATTGGGATTGCGCCATTTCAGATCGGCCACGAGTGGAACTGGATCCTCAAGCTCTACACCTCGACCGCCGCTTACTATCACGAAACCTCGGTCAACGCGTTCAACCTGATGGCGCTAGTCGGCGGTTTGCGCAACTCGGACGACGGCACGATCGCGGGAATCACGTACTTCGCGCTCGGGATGGGGATGCTGGTGCCGCTCTATGCGTTCGTCGCGTGGATTTTGTGGCGCGGGCGCACCTCGACGCGGCTGGTCTTCGCCACGTTTATCGCGATCTTCGGCTTCTTTATGGTCGCGCCGCGGATGCATGAGCGGTACCTGTATCCCGCGATCGTGCTGGCAGTGCCGCTGGCTCTGGAAGCGCCCGAGATGCTCGCGGTGTTCGCGATCCTTACCCTGACGTGCCTGTTCAATCTCGCCTACATTCTGCACACGCTGCAAACCGTGGTGTTTTTAGACGGGCGCGACTGGATGGCGATGGTGACGTCGGCCTTCAACCTGGTGGCGCTGGTACTAGCGATTTACTACGGCGCGACCAAGTTGGAGAGCGACGCGGTGGCGCGCCCGGGTGTGTTCGACGCGATGTTCGAAAAGTTCGCGGCCGCGCGGCCGGCGGAGAGCGTCGTCGAGGCAGAAGCGGAAGAGGTCGCGCCCGCGTGGATTCGCGCCGACACCTTGATCATTTCCGCGCTGCTGGTTGCCGCTGCGATCACGCGCTTCTGGCATCTGGGGCATCCGAGCGAGATCGTTTTCGACGAAGTGCACTTCGTCGCGCAGGGACGTCATTACCTGCACGGCGAGTCGTTTCTCGATCCGCATCCGCCGCTCGCCAAGCTGGTGATCGCGGCGGGCATCTGGATTTTCGGCGACCATCCCTGGAGTTGGCGGGTCGGCAACGCGACAATCGGCACGGCGCTCGTCGGAATCACGTACCTGCTCGCGCGACGCATGAGCGGCTCGCGGCTGACGGGAGCAATGGCCGCGGCGTTCATCGTTTGCGACGGAATGTACCTGGTCGACTCGCGCATCGCCGTGATCGACATCGTCTACCTCACGTGCGCTGCCGCCGCTTACCTGCTGTTCTTCAAATTTGCGCAGACCACCGACCTCCATGCCCGGCGCCGCGTGCTGCCGTGGATCGGCCTCGCGCTGGGTCTCTGCCTCAGCGGCAAACTCTACATACCGGCAATTACGTTCCTGCTGGTGACGGGGTTCATCGTGTACGTGCTGATTCGGCGGCCGGGCGGAGGAATCAACATGTCGTCGCTCGCGTCGAACCAGGTAATCGGCGCCGTCGCGATCGTCGGCGCGGTCGGTGCGATCGCGTACATCGCCGTGTTCTTCCCGCACTACTGGCTCGGATGGTGGGGCGGAATCTCCGACTTGTTTCACTACTACGGTGAGATCGTCTGGTACGAGAAGAGCGTTGCCGACGCGACGCATCCGTACGCTTCGCCGTGGTGGAGTTGGCCGCTGATGTTGCGGCCGGTCGCATACTGGCAGAACTTTCCCAAGGTCGGCGACGTCTCGACCGTGTGGGGCGGCGGCAATCCGTTGCTGTGGTGGGGCGCGCTGACCGCGATCACGATCACCGCCGTCAAGGCCGTCGAGCGCCCGAGCCTGACGCGCTCGTTCCTGGTCATCGGCTACCTGGCGTACATCGTCATCTGGATCTGGATCGGCCGCACGTTGTTCCTCTACCACTACATGGCGTCGGTCTATCTCGGTTACATCGCACTCGCGATTCTGCTGACCGACTGCTACGAGGGACGCGCCGACCTGTTCGATCATTTCGCGCTGCTGTTCACGATGGGTCCGGCATTAATCCTGTCGCTTGGGTGGGGTTGGGGACTCGCCGGCTTCGGCGCGCTGCTCGCGGCGCACTTCAGGTTCGCGATGACCACCGAGTATTCCGGCAAGTTCGTCGCCGGCGCATTCGTGCTTGGAGCGCTTATCCTCTTCGTCTATTTCTTCCCGGTTTGGGTCGGCATCCCGATTGATCGTTCCGGCTACTACGCGCGTATGTGGCTGCAGGCGTCGGGACTCAGAAGCTGGATCTGATGAACTCCGCGTCGCATCCAAGCAGGCAGTCGATTGCAGCGTTGCTCGTCGCCGTCTTTGTCGCTCAAAGCTTTCCGCGCTCGGCGTTCGCGCAACAAACCGGTGCCGCCGTCGGACAGAACCTGCTCCAGAACGGTGATTTCGCGAAAGGCTCGGTGGATCAGCCCGACGAGTGGCGCACCGAGGCGTGGATCAACAAGCCCGAGGCCTTCCAGGCGCATTGGACCGCGGCGCCCGAGGGCCACGTACTTGAGGTCGACAACCTGCAGCCCAACGACGGCCGCTGGATGCAGCCGGTGTCGCTGCGCGCCGGATGGTACAAGTTCAGCGTCGAGGTTCGCACCGAAAACGTCGGCGGCAAGGAATCCGGCGCGACCATCTCCGTGATGGAAGATGGCGTGATGTCGCCGGAAGTCCACGGCACCACGGACTGGCAGCAGGTCGCGATGTATCTCGAAGTGGGAGAGCACGGCGCAGACGTCGACGTGGCGCTCCGCGTCGGCGGTTTCGGCAGCTTGAACACCGGGCGCGCGTTTTTCAGACACGCGATGCTGGTTCCGATCGCCGCGCCGCCGCCGAGCGCGACGCCCACCTACGACCTAGCCGCGATTCGACAAGAGGCCGCGCCGGTGCCGATCGGCTCGCCATGGTCGCTGCTCGTCACGTTCATCGCGTTGACGGCGCTCGCGATCTACGGCTGGCGCATCTACGGCGGCGACGACGTCCGCCTCTGGCCGCGACGCACCGCCGCGAAACCTGCGGGCAAGGCACGGCGATGACTCAGGTTGCCGCAAGTTCTCCGGACGTCACTCCGCCGGACGTTACCGCTCCCGACGCGCGTCAGCGGCAAATCGAAAACGCGATCTTTCTGATCCCGTTCATCACCTACGCTTACTTCTACCAGGGCAGCGACCAGAGCATCGCGTGCCGGTTCGACCTGATGCGCTCGATGCTCGAGACGCACGCGCTCTGGATCAACGACTTTTGCGGCTTCAACACCGCCGACATCATCAACTTCGGCGGACACATCTACTCGGTCAAAGCGCCCGGCACCTCGTTCACCGCGATCGTCCCATGGGTCGTCTTCAGGTTCACGTTGCTGCCGCTGCTATCCACGCACGAGCCGCTCTACTGGGCGTTCACGACGTACCTGACGACAGTCTTCACGACCGGCCTTCTAATCGCAGCGTCGTGCGTCGTGATGTATCGATTCGCGCGGTTCTTCGGTGCGTCGGATGGACGTGCAGCCGGCGTCGCGCTGATCTTCGGCCTCGCGACAATCGCATTTCCCTACGCGACGGAACTCACCGGCGAGCCCGTCGCCGCGGCCTGCGTCTTCGCGGCATTCTATCTGGTCGCGACATTCGACTTGCGGCCGTCCTCGACGCGCGCGTGCGCCGCCGGATTTCTCGCGGGATGGGCCGTGCTTAACGACTACCCCGTATTCCTCGTCGCGGCCGCGATTGGCATCTACGCTCTGTTCAGACTGCGCGAGTGGCGAGACGTCGCGGCGTTCTCGGCGGGTGCGGCAATCACCGCCGCGATTCTGCTTGCGTACAACTGGGGCGCCTTCGGCAGCCCTCTGTTCTTCAGCTACCAGGCCTTTAAACTTCCCGGTAATCAGCA
>DASQHV010000061.1:0-3313 GCA_035631915.1 Candidatus Acidiferrales bacterium
TGCAGCATCCCGAAATCGCGAACATCAAACCGATCAAGGGCGTCTCGCATGCCGGTCACACGACGCAGAACGTCGCGCCGGGCGCGATGCAGCATCTCGCATTGAACGTCGATACCGAGGCCGACCTCTATGCGATTCGCGACCGCGTGCGCTCGCACGGCCATTGGATCATGGGCCCTATCGATCACGGCTTCTGCAAATCGATCTACCTCGCCGCGCCGGAAGGAATCATGCTCGAGTTCTCGACCTCCGAGGGCAACGCGATTGACGCCGAGGCGTGGATCGATCCCGAGGTGATGGCCTTGGCGGGAATCAATGCTGAGGAAGTCGAACGCTACAAGCATCCGGCGCCGTTCGAGTCGAAGGGCGGCCACGTTGCGCAGCCAAAGCCCGACCCGTCGAAGCCGCTGATGGATCATCCGCCGAACGATCGCATCTGGACGATGAGCGACGAGGACGTGCTGCGCAAGCTGAGCAACACGACGCCGCCGGTCCAGCCCAAGAGCAAGGCCGCCTGAGCGCGCCGGCTGCGCGCGCCGCGTTACCCCCGGCTGCTATTGGCGTGGCGATAAGGTGACGCGGCGATGCCCAAGACGCTCCGCACTGCGACCGCCAAAGGCGTCCGCTCGATCGTTCTGACCCGCGCGGCCGAGTACAACACCATCACGCCCGACTTGCGCGACGAACTCGCCGCCGCGATCGACGATGCCGACGCCGACCGCGACGTGCACGTGATTCTGCTCCGCGCCGAGGGTCCCGCCTTCTGCGCCGGCTACGCACTTGAATCTTCCACGCGCGCGCAGTCCGCCGAAACTACCCGCGGCCGCGTGTGGGACTCGGCCGCCGATCTCGGAATGATCTCCCGCTACGTCAACGTCTACATGAAGCTCTGGTACGCGAGTAAGCCGACGATCGCCGCGGTGAATGGATGGTGTATCGGCGGCGGCACCGACATGGTGCTCTGCGCCGACCTGATCGTCGCGGGCGAATCCGCGTCGTTCGGCTATCCGCCGTCGCGGGTGTGGGGCACGCCGACCACCGCGATGTGGGTTTACTGAATGGGGCTGGAGCGCGCGAAGCGCTACCTGCTCACCGGCGATGAGATCCCGGCGCCCGAAGCGGCGCGAATCGGGCTTATCCTGGAGGTCGTGCCCGACGCGGACCTCGAAGCGCACGCAGTCGCGCTTGCGGAGCGGATGGCGCAGGTGCCGGTGAATCAACTCCAGATGCTCAAGCTGCTCTGCAATCACACCGCCGAGAACATGGGACTCGCGACCTCGCGGCTGGTCGGCTCGCTGTTCGACGGTATCGCGCGGCATACGCAGGAGGGTCTCGATTTCGTGGCGCTCGCGCGCGAGGCGGGCTTTCGTCAGGCGGTGCGCCATCGCGACGATCCCTTCGGCGACTACGGCTCGGGCCCGCGCTCAAAACGGTCCTCGAAGGACAAGAAGAAAAAGTAGCGATTCGATGAGCCACGCGAATTTCGATCCGAGGTGACGCGATGACGACGCGCGATATCACGTTTCCGGCCGGCGACGGACATCCGATGCGCGCGGCATTCGCCGCCCCTGCCGACGCAGGCAAACATCCCGGCGTGATCGTGATTCATGAAATCTTCGGCCTCAACGACGACATCCGGCGCATCACGGGCATCGTCGCGGACCTCGGCTACGCAGCGCTCGCGCCGGACCTCTACGACGGCCCGCGGATGCGTGCACTATGCGTCGTGCGCACAATACTCGCGATGAGCCGCGGCGAAGGCGACGCGTTCAAGGATATCGCCGCGGCCAGAACCTTCCTCAACCTACAGCCCAACGTCGACGCGGAGCGCACCGGCGTCATCGGCTTTTGCATGGGCGGAAGCTTTGCGCTGATGTACGCAGTGCGCGCGCCGCTGAAAGTGGCCGCCACATTTTATGGCAACGTGCCGAAGACCGTCGATCAGCTTAAGGGCGTATGCCCGGTGCTCGGCGGATTCGGCGGCCAGGACAGGATATTCGCGCCGCAGGGTCTAAGGCTGGAGAAATTGCTGACGGAAATGAGCGTCGAGCACGACGTCAAGGTCTATCCGGATGCGGGGCACAGCTTCATGAGCCATCATGACGGCTTCATGGGCGTGATTGGCAAATTAGGCCCGATGAAGGCCGGTTACGACGACGCCGCGGCGACCGACAGTTGGAAGCGAATCGAGGCTTTCTTCAGCAAGCATCTGGCGCGGTGAAACGTCGCCATCCCGCCTGAATTCGATCGCCAATTCGTCAAAAAAAGAGCGGACGACACGACGGCCGCCCGCTCGACTACGCTTGCAGACTGCGATGAGCGCTACTTGTTGAGTCCGACGGCTTGGCGCGATTTTGCGATTCGCTCGCGCGACGCGACCAGCGCCTCGACATTTTTGGCGCCGCGGTAACCCATCTGGTCGGCCAGGTATTCCGCGAGCTTGCGGTCGGAGATCTTCGGATTCGCCTTTCGTTTGTCCTGCGCCAGCTCGGTTAGGGTTTCTCGGAGTGTCCCCTCCGAATCCCGAATCGTTTCGAGGATCGGAGAAGGTATTGCGGAAGTTATACTCATGGATTCACCTGCGCGCATATCGTAGCACAAACGTCCGCTCGATGTTGCACCCCGACTGTCAAACGAATCGAGGCGGCCAAACGGCGATGTTCGTGTGCTCTAGGCGACAGATCTTGGCGAAAACGCATACCAAGTCGCAAGTCCAGTGCGTCAGTTCTGCGGATCTTTCAGGTGCGGGCGGGTTTCGTAGAGGTACTCGATTCCCGGCACGCCGCGCGGCGTCTCGTCGTCAAACAGTACCGATATGACGCCATAGATTGCGACGATGCTCCAAAACGCCCACGTGCAGTATGGCGGAAACGCCGCCGTCACCACCGCACCCGCGAGCATCGCGATCACATCGTGCAAGAGTGCGAGTTCCTGCATCTCACACCACAGACTACCCCTAACCCGCCGCGCGGTGAACGCCCTCGCCGCGCGCAGGCGCCCGCCCTACTCTCCCTTCCAGTTGGGCTTTCGCTTCTGCGAAAACGCCAGCCGCCCCTCGATCGCGTCTTTCGATCGGAACAGCTTCGACTGCAACTCGTAGTGCTTCGCGATTGCCGCTTCGGTGGTCATGCCGAGTCCGTTCATGGTGGCCTCTTTCGACGCCTGCACCGAGAGCGGCGAGCATTCCATGATCTCGGCGGCCCACTTCTCGGCGGTCGCGATCAGGTCCTTCAGCGGTACGACCTCGTTGGCGATACCCCATTTGTGCGCCTCGGCCGCCGTGATGTGCTTGCCGGTGAGCATCATGCCCATC
>DASQHV010000062.1:0-12277 GCA_035631915.1 Candidatus Acidiferrales bacterium
GAATGGCTCCCGAACTGCTCGAATCGATTTCTGCGTCGTAAGCGTTGGACGTTGGAGGCAACTAAGACCTCTATTCGATTACCACTGCCGAGAATTCGGAGGGCGCACCAAGGAAGCCCCGGCCCGACGGCGGCTGGCTTCCGTCAACGTCTTTGACGCCGTAACGTTCGGCGAGCTCGGCTGAGAAAAATGTCTGCCCCGTCAATTCCATACGCTTGGGATCGTTGTAGAGGGCGTCGATGATGCGTCCGCCGAACTCCGGCGACTCCGCCACCGCCAGCATCGGTCCGTACTTAGATCGGTTGACGTCGATCATCATCACTTTTTCGGTCTTCACCAAGCCGAGCCACACAGAGACGACCACCACGCCGTGCGGTTTGAAGTCGTGCGCCATGTCGTGAGACATCTTGTCGACTCCGGCCTTGGCGGCGCCGTAAGCCGGTCCGTGAACGTAGGCCTTTGCTCCTGGCGACGACGAGTTGAACACCACGCCGCCGTTGCGGATGAGCATCGGCGCGGCGAGCCAGGTCGCGACGTAGTTGGAGCGCAGCCCGACGTCGAGCACCTTCACGAACTCCAGCGGCTTGCGCCAGAACGGCCCCGACTCGGTGAGCCCGTCGGGAATCGCGGTGGCGTTGTTGACCAGGATGTCGAGTCGCCCGGATTGATCCTCGATTTGCTTGAACAGCGCGCGAACCTGTTCGTCGTCGCCATGATCGCAGACGACGGCAACTCCGCGGCCGCCGCGTCGCGTAACCTCGTCGGCAGTGGCGAATACCGTGCCGCCGAAGGGATTGTCGCCGGCTTTTCCGCTGCGGCCGGTGACGTATACGGTCGCACCTGCCGCGCCGAGCGCGATCGCGATACCCTTGCCGACACCCAGGCTCGCTCCGGTTACGAGCGCGACTCGATCTTTCAGCATGTCAGACTCCTGCCAGGTGGTGCGCCGCGATGTAGCCGAACGTCATCGCCGGTCCTAGCGTCGAGCCGGCGCCGGGATAGCTCGGACCCATCACGGCCGCCGAGGTGTTGCCGGTCGCGTAGAGGCCGGGAATCGGCTGCCCGTCGTCGCGCAGAACGCGCGCATACTCGTCGGTCAGCAGGCCGCCCTTGGTGCCGATATCGCCCGCATCAATTCGCATCGCGTAAAATGGAGGCTTCGCGATCGGCGCGAGACACGGATTCGGCTTGACGTTGACGTCGCCGTAGTAGCGATCGAAGTTGTTGCTGCCCTTCCCGAATTCCTTGTCGTCGCCGCTCGCGGCGTATTGGTTCATCCGCTCGACCGTCTCGCGCAGTCCGTTCGCGTCGACCTCGATTTGCGCGGCGAGCGCGTCGAGCGTGTCGCCCCGGAAATAAACTGTGCCGAGCCAGGCCGGCGGCAAGGATTTGTCGGCACGCACCATGCCCGGCAGCAGCGGTCCGACTGGATACTTGCGGCGAAATTCGGCGTCGAAGACAAGCCACGCCGGCAGGTTGGCGCCGCTCTTCTGGTTGTCGGCGTACATTGCGTAAACGACTTCGCTGTAAGGCGCCGCCTCGTCGACAAAGCGACGGCCGAGACGATTGACCATCACGCATCCGGGCAGGTTGCGCTCGACGAACAGCGCGCGCCGCTTCTCCCGGCCCGTCACGAAAACCGTCGGCGCCCACCATGCATGATCCATCAGCGCCACCTGCGCGCCGACGCCCTGTCCCGCGCGAATCGCGTCGCCGGTGTTGGCCGGAGGAGTGACGGTCCATTCGGCGCGCGTCGGCTTGGGAAGGTACTCGTCGCGCATCGCCTGGTTATGCTCGAAGCCGCCCGCGGCGAGGACAACGCCGCGTCGCGCCGCGATTCGCACCGGCTTCCCGTTCTGAGTCGCCGCCACTCCCACGACGCGGCGCGCATCGGTGACGAGCGATTCCAATGCGGTGTTGAGCCACAGCGGAATCCCGCGATCCATCATGGAGCGCCGCAGCGATCCAACGAGCGAACTGCCGAGCGTCAGGCGACGATCGCTCTTGCTGCGAAAACGCCACGGTAGATCGAGCCAGTACCTCGCCATGCGGCGCATGAAGAGTGCGACCCAGCCGCGCTCCTTGCACAAGATGACGTGCGCCTCGCCGGCGGTCATCGTGACCCGGCCGCCGATCAGCGTGCCCGGCTGCGGCGGACGCATCCGCGCGAATTCGTCGCCGAGTCGCGCCGCGTTGAACGGCAACGGATCCATCGTGCGATAACCGGGCTTGGCGCCCGGCAGCGATGGGTAGTAGTCGGAGTAAGTGGGCATCGCGCGATACTTGAGGCAGGATTTCTCTTCGAGGTAGCGCACCATGCGCGGCGCGTGCTCCAGGTAGGCGAGCAGGCGCGCCTCGGCGACCATCCCGCGAGTCGCCGCCCTCAGATAAGTCAGCGCATCGTCGTGGCTGTCGTCGGCTCCTGCAGCGGTCATCAGATGATTGCACGGCACCCATACCCCGCCGCCTGAGATCGCACTCGTGCCGCCGTAGAGGTCGCTCTTTTCGAGCACCGCAACCGACTGGCCGAGGTCGTGCGCGATGATCGCGGCGGTCAATCCTCCCGCGCCGGAGCCGACCACGACCACGTCGAACTCGTGATCCCACCGCGCGTCGCTTGGCGGCGCACCGACTCTGGTCCCGCTGCTCATATGAAAAAGTCTGTATTGCCGAGTCCGAGCAGCACGCCGCCATAGTTGCGCCCGAATTTGTCGGGATTGTTGGCGTAGTGCAGGCGCGCCGCGTGGATGTCCACGAAAAACCGCCCGATGGGATTGTCGGTATACACTCCCTGTCCGCCGCAGGCGTGCAACAAGCGATCGACGAGCTGTGCGCAACGTTCGGCGACGGCGGCGGATTGATAGCGGTAGTGAATCCGGTCGTTGACATCGTGCGCCGCGCCGCGCCGCAGGGTCGCCATCATGGCCGCGAAGTTTCGATGCAGCGCGAGTTTCATGTCGTCGATCGCGAGCGCCGCGTCGGCCGCGGCAAGTGCGGCGCCGGGATCCTCGGCCGTGCGGCCCTGGTCGTTGATGCTCACGCGCTTGGAGCCGTACTCGCGAAAAGCGTCGAGCGCGCCCTGCAACGCGCCGATCGACGCGGTCGAGACAGCGCGCACGAATATCTGTCCGAAAGGAAGCTTGTACAACGGAGCCTGATTGATGCTCAGGCCCGGACTGGTGCCCGCGAATCCGTCGATTGCGCGATGAGTTCGATATTCGGGCACGAAGGCGCCCTCGACGACGACTTCCTTGCTGCCGGTGCCCTTGAGCCCGACGGTGTGCCAGTTGTCGTTGATCCGTGCGTCGGAGCGCGGCACCAGGAACGTACGGTAATCGGGCGCGCCATTTTTCGTCGCCACGATACCGCCGAGGAAGAGCCAGTCCGCGTGATCGACGCCGCTCGAAAAGCCCCATCGCCCGCTGAATCGAAAGCCGCCGTCGACGCGCTCGACCTTTCCGGTCGGCATGTAGCTCGACGCGATCAGCACGGAGCTGTCCTTCGACCAGACGTCCTCCTGCGCGCGTGGATCGAACAACCCCAGCTGCCAGTTGTGCACCGCGACGACGCCGTAGACCCATCCAGTGGACATGCATCCTTCGGCGAGCGTCATCTGGATGTCGAAGAACACGCCGGGATCCAGTTCGTAGCCGCCGTAGCGACGGGGCTGGATGACGCGGAACAGCCCAGCCTGCTTGAAGTCCGCGATCGTCTCGGCGGGAATCGAGCGGCTCTGCTCCGCGAGCGCGGCGCGGCTTGCGAGAATCGGCACCATCGCGCGCGCCCTCGCCAGCAAGGAGCCGGCGAGATCAGTCTCGTTGCTTTCAGCGGCGGCCTTCACGTGCTCACTTGAGGGAAAGAGTCGCCCGATATTTCGATGGATTCATCGTCCGAAGGGACTATGACACGGCCGCTCAACCGAGCCAGATCACGCTGCTTAGTAGCACGCGCACCAGCGTGGTCTGACGAGTGACGCCAATTTTCGAGAAGATCGAGCGCAGATGAGCGCGCGCCGTGTTCTTGCGGATGTGGAGAGTGTCGGCGGCCTCGTCGAGGGTCAGGCCGTTGGCCAGCGCCAGCGCAAGCGACGCCTCCGCCGGCGTGAGGTCGAACAATCGGCGCACCATCTCGCGCGAAGCTTCGGACTTGCGTGCGGCGTCGCGAATGAAAATCGCGACTGAGGGGCCGCGCTTGCCCTTGGACCAAACCGTATGGGGCAGACTCCGAATCAGCACGCCCAGCTTCCCGCCGGCCGATTTGCGAGTGATCGAAATGGCCTCGACGACCGCCGGCCTGCCGCCGGTCTCTCCGCTCAGCGCCTGCTTCACCAGCCGCTGCAGCTCGCGATTCTCGGCGGCGAGGTCGGCCCTCAGTACTCCGTCGAGCAGCCGCAGGCCGTCGCCTTCGCGGAGCATCTCGTCGGCAACGGCGTTGCTCTTCACGACGGCGCCCGTCTCGTCGAGAGTTACCGTGCCGACCAGCATGCGATCGACGGTGCCCGCATACAGGCGGCGTTCGGAGTCTATGAGTTCGAGCTGCGAATGCAGCCGCACGGCGCGCTTCAGATGCGGGAGCACGAGCGTGCACAGCAGTTTGTCACTTTCTGAAAATGGCGGCTCACGATGCGGACGGGCGACGCGAAGCCGGCATTCGAGGCCGTCGTCGGTGCGGATGTCCGCGCCGAGCGCGTGAAGGATGTCGAGCGGCTTCAGGAACTGCTTGTAGAACTCGCTCTCGCGCCAGTTCGCGTCGCCGATCAGTTCATTCACCGTGACGACGCGATCCTGCGGCAAGTCGACGAAGGGATCCAGCGCGTAATAGTGGTTGTTGTATTCGGCTTCGCGAGTGATGGGCCAATCACCTGCCGAGTTCACCATCAGCGCCTCGCGGTCGGCCGAGGGCGGCCGCAACATCAGCGTGACGTAGCTGGCGCGCAGGTGACGTCGCAGAAGGTCGAGCGCGCTTTTCCACGGGACCGCTTCGAGCGGCCCCTCGTAGATCGCCGCAACCAGTTCGCTGAACTCCGCCAACGATATTGAAATCGAATTGAGAAGGGGCAGATCATTTCGCTGAGGCCGAGCCGCCTTGCGCATCCTTCTCATCTACGCCAAGACGTCGACAACTGCGATACGCGGCGGGGATGGCGAAACGGGCGCGCGCCGCCCAAAGCGGTTTAGTCTTCGAATACGTGATGCGGGAGCGGCGGATCGGGCAATCCGACGTTTATTTCGACCACCTGGCGCTTGCGGACTTCCTCAGGCACCTCGGCCGCATCCAGGTAGAATTGCCGATACCATTCGCGCAGTTGATAGATAGGGCCGTCGCCCTCGCACAGCAGTGGGTTGTCGATGCGGACCTTGTTATCCCAGATCGCGACGTCCTGGTAGAAGCCCTGCTGGATGCCCTTGATGTAAGCGTCGACGATCTGACGCGACATCTCGTCGCTCAGCCCCTCCATTTTTTTTACGATCATCCCGAAGCGCAGATCGAAGCACTTCAGATGAATGGGCACATGACAGTTGAGCAGGATGGAATCGATCGGAAACCCGCCCATCTCACCCTTCATCTCGGTGATCTGATAAGCCGGGCCGAAGTACGTCGCGCAGGTCGCCAGGCTGCCCTGATTTCCCTGCTGCCCGTTGCCAATCATTATCTGCGTCGCCTTATGGCCCTGGAATATGTTGGCGAAGTAATCGACCGGTGCGCTGTGCACGACTGGAAAGTGCGCCATGTCGGCCACGTTGTCGATCAGCTCGCGGCAGTTGGTATTGATGGTCCACTTCTCGATTACCCAGTCGCTCCACTTGTCGGAGAAGCATGCATCGATCCGCGGGATCGAGAGCTCGGGTGGCGGCGGACTGTCCTCAGGATCATTCCAGACGAACAGCAACTTGTTCTGCTCGCAAGTCGGCCACGCCTTCACGCGCGCCTTCGGTGGGATGCGCTTGCTGTACGGAATATTGTCGCACTTGCCGTCTGCGCCCCAGCTCCAGTTGTGAAACGGGCATACCACTGAGTTGCCGCGTACCTGGCCGCGGCTCAGATCGGCGCCCATGTGCGGGCAGTAGCCGTCGAGGACGTGAACCTGTCCGTTGTCGCCGCGGTAGGCGACCAGACGGCGGCCGAAAGCATTGAGCGTGTGTGGCTTGCCGTCATGGTAGTCTGCGGCGAGACCCAGGCAATGCCATCCGCGAGCGTAGCGATCCGCGATCGGCGACGCTTCAATCATATGTGTCAGCGCCATGGCTCGGCCCTCCGCCATTTGACCTGTCGTCCATGCTCGCAATCCGATCCACCTGCGGCATCGTCTCTTTGGACGATAGAGACCATCCTGCTTCTCCTTGATCCCCGGACCGCCGTTGCGGGATTGTGTGTCGAGACAGGAGGAAACCTCGATGCCATCAGTGACAGGCGGCTGCGCGTGCGGCGCGGTCCGATACGAATGCTCGGCTGATCCAATTATGGCTGCCAACTGCTATTGCCGGGATTGCCAGCACTCGACTGGTACCGCGATGGCCTCGGTGCTGCTGGTGCCGAAGGCGGCACTGAAGCTCACAGGAGCCTTGAAGCAATACGAAGTTACGGGCGATAGCGGAAACAAAGTCAGTCGGGGATTTTGCCCGAATTGCGGCTCGCCCATTCTCTCGTTGATCGGTGCGATGGCGGACTTCGTCGCACTGAAGGCGGGGAGCCTTGACGATCCCTCGCAGTTCAAGCCGATGATGCAGGTTTATATGAAGAGCGCGCCGCCGTGGGCCCCGGTCCGCGACGATCTGCCGAAGTTCGACAAGCAACCCGGCTGAACTTCGAAGAGGCGGTGGCTCCTCAGCGCGTGAACGATGGCATTACTTCCTTCGCGAACGTCTCCATCGCGTCGAGCGATTGGAAATTCAGGAAGTAGTAGGTCATCCCAAAGTTCTCCACCCGCCATGCGAGCTCGCGCTTGAGGTCTTCGAAGGTGCCGGCCAGTACCAGCGGCGAGTTTCGCGCCGCCTCGACGTCGGCGATTCCGACCGCCCGCGCCGTTGCCGCGATCATCGCATCGGCGGTCGCGCTGTCCTTCGCTGCGATCACGAAGCCGCCGCCCGAAATTTCCAGCGCGTCGGACTGCCGGCCCGCGGCCTTTAGGAACTCCTTGACCATCGCGATCCGCCGCTTGACCTCGGGCTTGTCGAACTTGAATGCCTCGGTGAGGTTGACCACGCCCTCGGTCACCGGTGGGTTCAGATTCAGGATGTCGGCTTCCTGAGCGGCAATCTGCAGAATCCGCTTGCCACCGCCACCAATCATGATCGGCGGGTACGGCTTCTGCACCGGCTTGGGATTGCAGAACGCTTTCTCTACCTTGAAGAAACGGCCTGAGTAAGTCGCAGCCTCCTGGGTCCACATCGCCTTCAGCAGCTTGATGCCGTCGGCGAGTTGTTCCATCCGCTCAGCGTTCGACGGGTATGGATAGATGTAGGCGTCGTACTCTTCCTTGAACCAACCAGCTCCGAGCCCTGCGATCAGCCGGCCCCCGGAGATGTTGTCCAGCGTGGCGATGATCTTCGCGAGCAGCTGTGGCGTGCGATACGACATCGCGGTGACCAGCGGCGCGAGCCGAATCGCCCGGGTCGCCGTCGCGAGCGCCGCCAGCACCGTGTAGCACTCGAGATGCGGCAGGTCCGGAGTTCCGAACATGTTTCGCATGAAAAAATGGTCGTCGATCGAAATTGAATAGTAGCCGAGCTCTTCGGCGCGCTTTGCGAAGGTTGAGATGTTTGCGAAGTCGCCGTTGGGTAGCCCGACATTGAACTTTACCGGTCGCATCGATGGTTCCTCTTGCGCGGTGTTAAGTATCGGGCTCCGATTTCGCCGATACTACTACTACTCTATCTCCGATCCTGATTTGTCCGGCACTTAGAACACGGCACGCGACTCCGGCGCGCCAGTCCGGCGTCAGAGCCTTGCGGAGACCGGGTTGCTGGATATCCATCACGCGACACGGCGGGTTCTCTTCGGTGATTTCCAAAACCAGATCGCCAATCGAGATTCGCGCGCCGACGCTGTCTCGCAGATCGATACCGTCGACTTCGAGATTGGCCCGGCGCATCGTCCACGGAACTTCGAACCCGAGGTCGCGGCAGGCGTCTCTCCAAGCCTCTGCGCTGATCACAGTTACCTGGCGGCCAGGCTCTATCCCGCGGCAGTCACCCTCGACCCCGGCGTCCGCGGTAACCAGCGCCTGATCGACAGTCTCCATCGGAATGCGCGGCTTCGCTCGCCTTGCGATTCCCAACAATCTGCCGGTCGGCTGTCGCCCTTCGCTTTCCACGGTTCGTGAGTATTGGACCTGCACCCGCTGCGGTCAACCGGCCATGAGGTTTGGCAGCCCTGTATCTGTTTGCACCGCTGATGACGCGATCGGCGACAATGCCGAAGCGCAGCAAACCCGTTGGGTTTCATTTTGCCTCGAAATCCATTGCCTCGTTGTCGGCGGCCAGTTGGCGCGCGAATTGCTCGATCTCTCGTGTGATTTCCTCACTGCGATTGCTGGCTGAGGCAAACATTTGCCGCCGCAACCGCCAGCGGACCGTGCTGACCGTGCTCGCGGTAATGACCGCCACGATCGTGTTTTCGGCCTTGATGGTCATTCCGTTTGCGATGACCGCAATCGTCAACAACGCGGGGGCGGTCCCGCGGCTCGCAGTCACGAATCGCGCGTCGTTGCGCAGCGAATTGCCCGAGTCATACTACCGGAAGATTGTCGGATTACCTGGTGTCGTCGCGGTGAACCGGATGAGCTGGTTCGGCGGCATCTATGATGACGTGAGGCATCAGTTCCCGAGCATGGCAATCGATCCTGATAATCCCGACGTAGTGTGGCCGGAGTATGCTCTCGACCATGAGCTCGTGAATCGGTTCAAGGACACGAAGAATGGCGCGATCGTCGGCGTCGCGACGATGCAGCGCTTTCGATGGCGTATCGGCGATGAGGTCGCGCTTCATCAACCTTCGATGCCGCTGACGTTGACCTTCCGGATCCTGGGCACCATCAACAAGGGCCCCGACCTGACTATTTTCCTGTTCCGCCGCGACTACCTCGGCGATGCGATGAATCATCGCGGGTTCACCAGCATGCTGTGGGTCCGCGTGGCCAGCATCGCTGACGCGTCGCGCCTGTCCGGCAGTATCGACGAGATGTTCAACAACTCCTCGGCCGAGACGCGCACCGAAACTGAGAAGGAATTCATGGCGCAGATGATTGCGAAGTTCTCACCGATTGCGCGCATCGTGCAGGGAATTGGCCTATTGGCGGTGCTCGCAATGGCGCTAGCGGTGTTCAACGCGGCGTCCATGACGGTGAGAGAGCGCACGCGCGAGATCGCGGTGCTCAGGAGTCTTGGCTTCAGTTCGATCCAGATTCTTTGGGAATCCGCGATCGAGAACGGTGCGATGGCGCTGCTGGGAGGCACGATAGGAGTTGCAGTGGCAGCGGTGGTGCTCGGTCAGGTCCGCGGATACGTCCCGAGCCTCGGCCCACTGCTGTCATTTGGACTGCCGTCGCCCGTAATCGCTACTGGTCTTGCGATGGCGGTGGGCGTAGGACTGGCTGCAGGAATAATCCCCGTGATCCGCGCGACCCAGTCGACCGTGACCGAGGGACTACGCCGCATCGCTTGACTCGTTTGCAACCCGTCGTTGCCAAGATCTGGATCGGAAGAGTGGCGTCAATGCTTGCCGATGAGAGCCGAGGCGTTGGGCGAGCTCTGCGGCGTTCGGGGCTTCAATCCTATGCTCTTTCATGACACATAGAATCGATGCTCACGGAGATTGAACACGCGCGATGAACCAGGCTGGATCTACGAGTTCGAGTGACGCTGGGGAAAAGGCACCAGCCGGCCTGACCGTGGTGATCGTGTGGCTCTGGCTCACCGTCGCATGGAGCGCGACTTACTGGATACTCTTCTTTACGGCGGGCGTCGTGCAGACCAGCAGCGAGGCAGTTTACCTGGACTTTGAGCGTGCGTTCCCGGCGGCCGATGCATGGCTGGCTTTCGCATCGGCCTGCTGTGCGATCAATTGCACGCGACGACGCCCGCAGGCCGTCTTGTGGGCGTTGGTTGCGAGCGGCGCCTCGGTCTACCTGGGTTGCATGGACACGCTCTACAATCTGGAACATGGCAAGTACGCGTCCCTCGACGCCGGCATGATTTTGGAGATGCTAATCAACCTGAGCTCGTTTGCTTCGCCGGCGATTCTGATTCCCTACTTCTGGCGGAATCGTCGCTGGTTTGGAGCTTAGGTTCTATGACAGTGTTCCCACCGAAGGTTGAATCGACAACACCCGAGTCTCTTCGCTAGACCACGGAGCGCAAGATGCCAAAACCGATTCGAGTCCATCTTATCACCGGAGGATTTCCTCCCGGTTCGTTCGCCGGCCACGACATGGATTACGCGCGGCTGCGCCTTCTGGGCCTGCTGCAAGAGAATTCGCAGGTGCTCACGACAAGCGGCAACGACTTTACCGACGTCGCCAAGTGGCTGCCCGGCAGCCAATTTCTAATCACCTATGTCGCCGGCCCGTTTCCGAACGACGAGCAGGATGAGACCATTCGCAACTTCCTCAAGTCGGGCGGACGATGGCTTGCGCTGCACGGGACCAGCGGCGGAAAAGCGGCGCCGGTCGGCGACCAGCGCTACATCCGGAAGATGGTCAAGGGCCGCTATCACGAAACGCTCGGCTGTTTTTTTCTGAACCATCCGCCGCTGCGCAAGTTCCGCGTCAAGGTCGCGGATCGCGCGCACTTCATCACCAGAGGATTGCCTGCATCCTTCGACGTGATGGACGAGCTCTATCTAATCGAGCTTCAGGATCCGTCGGCGTGCCAGACGCTGCTCACGACCGAACTCGCGACCGACCCCTCGCCCAAAGGATTCGGTTTCGTTTACGACAGAGACAGCTCGCTCATGCCCGATGGCAAGACACGCGTGCTCGGCTACACACGCGCGGTCGGCGCCGGCGGAGTCACCTATGTCGCGCTGGGGCACTGCCATTCGCCGATAAGCAACGTACAACCGTTTGTCGATGCGAGCGTCGAAGCTTCCGGCAAAACTCCGCCGGTGTTCCGCGGTTCATGGGAGACCGCCGAGTTCGAGATGCTGCTGCGCAACGCGATCGGCTGGGGAACCGGCGCGCGGGCGTAGAGCGCCGCCACGCATCCGGCCCCGATCGTCCTCTCAGGTGTAATCGAAAATCACGTGTTCCTTGGTCAGGAAGCATCGTGAGCGGGACATCTCCACGAAACGCCGTTCGTCCTCCACCAGCTTGGGCCCAACGCGTTCGCCCTCGGGCGTCGCGGAACCGGCCTCCATCTCGTTCATCGAGGCCCACCAGACCTCGGTGATGCCGTCGAGCGGCTTGGCGAAGCCGCGGGTTGCCACCAGGTTGGCGTTGAACTCAGGCGCGATGGTGTGGCTCTGGATGTACTTCGCGGCGTGCATGGTTTTCGAAAAACTGGTCACCAGCGGCCCGTGATCGTTGAGCCAGGTCCGGTGGCATTCGGCGACCGTCAGCTTGTCCAGCTTGCTCAGCAGATAAGTGACCTTGACCGCATCCGCGCCGAGCTTTGCGCCCGCGGTGTAATCAAAAATGGTGTGCTCCTGAGTCAGGAAGAGCTGGGAGCGGCCGATGTCGATGAACTTCGCCTCGTCATCAGCAAGGTCCTGGACGGCGGCAACTCCAGCCTGCTCTCGAAAGCCGGCTTCGAGATCCGCGAGCGAGTCCCACCAGACCTCGGTGATGCCGGCGGC
Source organism: Candidatus Acidiferrales bacterium (assembly GCA_035631915.1). GTDB lineage: Bacteria > Desulfobacterota > Binatia > Binatales > Binataceae > Binatus. Next base: position 11,794 of record DASQHV010000062.1, read on the forward strand.
CGGTTCCATCATGCCGCGCGACTCCTGCATGCCGCGGTTGAGCGGTGTGTCGATCAGATGGCTCTGAACGTACTTGCGCGCGCGAATCGCACTGGCATGACCTCGCACCCGTGGTCCATGGGAATTCAGCCAGTATCCGTAAAAATCCTTCGGCGCGATATCATCGCGGCGCGACAGGACATAGACGATCTTGATCATGGCGTTCCTCTTCTTGCGCAACTTGGCGCTGGGGACCTGCGCCGGGAATAGTGCTGCAAATTGCCTGGGTTTGAAACCCTTCCAGAACACTGGCACGGCCCTGCGCCTTTCGGCGATGACATCATTCGGAAGAGTCTCCGAACTTCCGTCACTCTTTCGTGAGACTCATCAGCACATGACGCAGATACGGCCGCAGCGCCTGGCTCGGTTCGAAATTCCACGTCTGGCAATGAGCTTCAGCTGCTATGCCGGTGGAAGCATCGGGATATTGCCCACTTCCACGAAC
>DASQHV010000063.1:0-5104 GCA_035631915.1 Candidatus Acidiferrales bacterium
CCCAAACTCAAGGCAATACTCACTGTGCTGCGTCCGGGCTCGCTGATCATCTTCAGCGTGCAGGGACCTGTTAGCAACGCGGATCGCCAGACCAGCATGCGGCTGATCGCGCAGGAGGTGATGCCCGTGCTCAAGGAGCACGCCAAATCGATCGGGCTGGTCGACGCGCTCGAGCGTGTGCCGGGATCGGTGAAGCTGCGCGCCGGAGTCAAGCGCGGCATCGTGTCCGACCGCGGTCCGCTGAAGGAACTGGGACTGGCGTAGTGATTGCGCGAGCGCGATTCTCGCCGCGAAAGGAATAGTAAGTTGCTATAGTCAGTCGCCTATGAAGAAGGTGTTGATGGTTTGCACGGGGAACCTGGATCGCAGTCCGACCGCCGCGATGGTGTTGGCGGAGATGTGCGCGCCGATGTGGGTAATGTCGGCCGGTACCGAGCCGTGGGCCAAGAACCAGGTCAGCCGCGAGCTGGTTGAAGAGGCGGACGTGATTTGCGTGATGGAGGATTCGCACCGGCGCCACATCGTCGAGCGCTTCGGCCACTCGCACGCCGACAAAGTGATCGTGCTCGATATTCCAGACAACTACATCTGCTGGGAAGGCAAGCTTGTACACTTGCTCAAGCCCAAGCTGCGCGCGGCGCTCGGCTTGAAGCGCTCGCGGCGCTAGCGCCGGCGGCCGTTCGGGAAAACTTCAGCGATGAAGGCCGGCGTCCTGCAATTCTTCAGCTGGCCGGAGCGCCGCGTCGCGATCGAAACCGTTTACGAACGCGCGCTACAGCGAATCGAGATCATGGAGCGCACCGGCTACGACGCCGTGTGGCTCGCCGAACACCACTTCCACTCGTTCAGCGTGTGCCCGTCGGTGCACATGATGGGTCTGCAAGTAGCGGCGCGCACCAAGCGCCTGCGCATCGGAACGGCGGTCTCCCTCGCCGCGTTCTACCATCCGCTGCGCCTTGCTGAGGAGGTCGCGCTGCTCGACATCTTTTCCGGCGGACGCGTGAATTGGGGTGCCGGGCGCGGATTCGATCGCACCGAATTTCGCGCGTTCGGCGTGACGCCCGAGGAAAGTGCGGCGCGCTTCCAGGAGACCGTCGACGTTGTGCTCAAGGCGTGGCGGAACGAGCGCCTCACGCACGCCGGCCACTACTACAACTTCGACGACGTCGAGGTGCTGCCCAAGCCTCATCAGAAGCCGCATCCGCCGGTCTGGCTCGCCGCCTCGTCTCCGGAAGCCGTCACGCGCGCGGCCGCGAAAGGCTTTTCCATCTTGATGGATCCCCACGCAACGCATCAGGAGATTGCGCGCAAGCGCGAGTTGTACCGCACCGGACTCGAGGCCAACGGCTACTCGGTCGCGGGTCGCGAGATTCCCGTCGCGCGCTTCGTCGCGGTGGCCAACTCCGCGCGCGAGGCCGCTGATGTGGCGCGGCGCGGTGCGCGATGGGTCGTTGGCTCGTATGCACATCCGGAGAAAGGCCAGCCAACAGCGTCGAATGCGGCGTACGCGGATCCTGCGGACCGATACCTTGACGGCGTCATCGTATATGGCACGCCCGACGCGGTGGTGGATCAACTGCTCCGTCTGCGTGACGAGATGCCGCTCGACTACGTGCTCTGCGCGCCCCTGAGCCACGAGTCGTTCCTGCTGTTCACCGACAAAGTGCTCCCGCGCATCGCCTGAAGTTGCGTCACACTGCCCGCAACGCCGGTCTGTAGGATTAGGTTGCAATTAGGCGGGCGCCGGATAACGATCGGCAACAGCTTCGTCAATCTCGTCGACGGCAGGGGGTAAGTCATAATGGCCCACTTTTCGGTCAACATCCCGAACGAGTTCATGCAGTCGTTGGACGAAATCGTTGCGCAGAGCGGAGCGCAAACGCGCGAACTGTGGATACGCAACACGATCGGCAACATGCTCATCCAATATCAGGTGCAAAAGGACCTGGCGCAGCAGATTCAGCATCGCACGCAGGAGCTGATGACTCTGTGGAGTTGACGAATCGAGCGTAACTCGCACAGGGGGCATTCGTGAGTCGCGAAGATCTCTGGAAGGTGGTCGGCCGCGCCCGCTTTGACCTGGATTTCGGCGGCCGGCTGCAACAGGATTTTGAAAAGACGGTGGCCGACTCCGGCTACCATCTCAACGCCGACGAAATCGCCGACGCCAGCGACGCCATCAAGCGGCTGCTCGTCAACGGTCCCGGCGAGGTGATCGCGCAGATGGCGCCCACCGCCGCCGAACAGGCCGTAATGCACCGGCTCAGGATCGAGCAGTTCGAGCGCATGGGGCGGCTCACCGAGTACATGTTTGAAACCGTCAAGCAGACCTTTCGGTCCGCGCGGATGACCTACAAGTCGATAACGTGGATGAACTGGGTCATGTTTGTGACTGGCATCGGCCTGTTCATTTTTTCCGCCCTTTACGCCGTGTATGCGCATGAAAAGGCCTACTCGCTTTTGTTTGGTGGGCTGGGAGTTTCGAGCTTCGTCGCGCTGTTTATCCTCGGACCGATCGGCAAAGTGCAAAAGGCGCTGGTCAACCTGGTGCAGTCGGAAATCGCCTTCATGAATTATTTCGACCAGCAGAGCTTCTGGGAAGGTTACGCGAACCTGATGGTCGGGATGCCGCCGCAGCCGGATCCGGCGCGCATCGAGAAGGCGAGCGCATCGCTGCAGGAACGATCGCGCGAGACGATCGAGATGTTGCAGCGCTACGTCGACGATGAAGCACGCGGGCGCCGCCGATGGCCGTGGACGAAGAAGGAGCCCGGTAAGTCGCGAGGTGCCGACCCAAACGCAAGCCCCGTCAAATTTTGAGGCGCGGGGCACGCCGAATTCCGCGATCAGCTTGCCAAAAGCAAAGGGCCGGAGCGCTTCGACGCTCCGGCCCTGCGTGTTCTCGTGCTACTGACTACTGATTTCTATGCGTGGCCGCCGCGCAGCAGCCGTCCCGGCGTCGCGCCGGTGCATCGACCCTCGTCCCACGTCACTTCGCCGTTGCAGATGATCGCGCGATAGCCGCGCGCGTGCTGCACCCGCCGCCATTCGCCGCCCGGAAAGTCGTGCGCGATTTCGCCGACCCAATCCGGCTCGACGCCGAGCCGGTTAAGATCGTACACGACGACGTCGGCTGCGAGGCCTTCGCGTAGAGTGCCGCGATCGCGGAAGCCAGCGGCGTGCGCCGGCAATGCGGAGAGCCGGTAGTGAGCCTCTTCGAGCGTGATGCGCTGTTCGTCGCGCACCAGCCAGCCCAGGAAGTCGGTCGTGTACGCGCCGCCGGTGAAGAACTTGGTATGCGCGCCGCCGTCCGATACGCCCGGAATCGTGTACGGCGAGTCGTTGATCATCTCGGCGTAGAACTCGGGATTGAAGCCGCGGTTGGGCCCGAGGAACTCGACCTTCAAGTCTCCCGCGATCGACAGATCGAGCATCACGTCGATTTCGTGCTTGTTCTCTTCGGCCGCGATTTGCCCGAGCGACTTGCCGACGTACTTTTCGAGTTCGGGCTTGTCGTTGGCCCATGTCACCAGCAGAAGGCGGATCGGGCCGCCGACGCCAGCCTGAATCGCTTCGAGTTTCTTGTTGGCTTCCGCATGCTCGCGTTTGATTGCGGCGCGCAACGCGGGATCTCTCAGCTTCGCGAGCTTCTCTTCGTTGGTGCCGGTGGTCACAGCGCGCCATGCCGGGCTTGCGTCGTAGAGGTTCCAATGTTCGAGCGTGAATGCGAATCCGGTGCGCAGCGTCGCGGTCTGGCCGAAGATCGGCAGGCCTTTCTCGCGGCATCGCTTGAGCCACGCGAGGCTGCGTTGATGAACTTTCGGGTCGCGGCGCGCGGGCGCGATCGCATTGTGCAGGATCGGGCGATTCGCTTCGGCGGCAAGCCGCTCGAGAAACGCAAGGTCGTCCTTGATCATGCCGGTCGCTTGCGTGATCTGGATGAATCCTTCGTCACGTTCGCGCAGCACGCGCGCGAGATTCAGGATGTCTTCGTCGCACATCGTGTCGGTGACCATCGGCGAGCCGTCGAAGTCGGCCTGCGTCGAGTCGGGTCCGAGCCGCTGCAGCGAGAAGCCGCCGACGCCCGCGTCCATGCCCTCAGCGAGCAAGCGGCGCATCTCGGCGCGCTCCGCTTCGGTCGCAGGCCGGCTCTTGGCGGCTTCCAGTCCCATCACGTACGTCATCAGCGACGAGACCGGCAGGTACTGAATCGCGTTGACGCCCTTGGGCGCGCGGTCGAGCGAATCCATGTACTGCGGAATCGTCTCCCAGTCCCACTTCATCCCGACCTTCATCGACTCGTACGGAATCGCCTCGGTGCGCGTCATCGTCAGCATCGAGCGGTCGCGGAACTCCGGCTTGACCGGCACGAAGCCGAAGCCGCAATTTCCCAGCACCACCGACGTGACGCCGTGCCATCCCGAGATCGTGCAGTACGGGTCCCATCGAATCTGCGCATCGTAGTGCGTGTGCAGATCGACGAAGCCCGGCGCGACGATCTGCCCGTCCGCGTCGATCGTCTTTTTCGCGAAGCCCGGCGAGCGGCCGCCGATTTGCGCAATCTTGCCGTCTTTGATCCACACGTCCGCCTGGTAGCGCGGCACGCGCGTTCCGTCGACCACAGTTCCGCCCTTGATGTGGAGATCGTAATCGGCCATCGAATCATCCCTCCATCGGGTCACGAAGTTGGGACCCGGCGCATGGCTGTGCGTCGCGCCCGGACGACTCGGTTTTACAGTATTGCCCACGCAATTTTCAACCGGAATTGAACGCTCGGTATGTTGGCGGGTCGAGTTCAAGTGTGCTTTGGGGCGCAGAACCAGCCTTGCGGGCTGGCATTCAGCCTGAGAATGCTGTCAGCTATGTGCCAAGTCGAGCCGCGTATCTGGGGGATCCCGCGTATGAAGAACATCCAAACCGTGCTGGCTGTAATCGCTGTGGTCGCGCCCGTGACGGCTGTGGCGGAGTTCGCGAACGCGCAGCAAATCAACGGCGTGCCGGGGGCGCCGAACGCGACGATGACGCTCGACGGCAAGACGCTGCCATCGCCGCCGTTGCCGTTTGGCGGCGTGATCAAGGATCGCGCCAAAGATTCGACGCCGTA
>DASQHV010000064.1:0-2663 GCA_035631915.1 Candidatus Acidiferrales bacterium
CGCGCGCGCCGACTTGATATCCATCAGCCGCGTCTTGCGCGAATGCGCGATCTCATCTGGCGTGTATGGCTTGAAGTCCGGCGGCATCCCGCCCGCGCTGAACGATCTGAGTATCCAGTTCATCACCTCGGCGGTCTGCGCATCACTGAGCGGCGACAACGCAACTCCCGGCACCGCGATCAGATACTCGCGTCCGCCCGGGACGCGCAGGAAGTCGGCGGCGCCTTTCAGCGGCGGTGCGGTACCGGGAATTCCCTCGCCGTGCGGCCGATGGCATCCCCAGCAATTCAGCTGGTAGAGCTGCTCGGGCGGATCGGCAAATGCGAAGCGCGCCGGCGCGAGCATTGCGACAATCGCTGCGACCATTGCTGCTGCGCGCATCATCGCGCGGCCTCGTTCGCGCGCGCCGGATGCGCGATGCGATCCAGTATCGATTGCCGCTCGTGCGCCATCTGAGCCGGCGTCGGATGCGCCGCGCGCGCGTGTGCAACTTCCGCGGTGGCGAACGGCGCGAAGTCATTGGGCAGATGCGCGGCATCGAATCGGGTCAGCACGTCGTTGAGCGTCGCGGCGATCTCGGCGTCGCTCAGTTGCGAAAATTCCGGCATCAAGCCGTTGTAAGTCACACCCTTCACGTTAATTGGACCGCTCATGCCGCCGAGCACGATGTGAACCAGGTAGTCGCGCCCGTCCCGCACCGCGACGTAGCTCCCGATTGAGCCGGCCAGCCCGGGATACATCCCCGGCAAACCCTGCGCGTTAAGCTGATGGCAAATCGCGCAGCGCGTGGCGAAGACGCTCTGCCCCGCCGCGCCAGCGCGACTACTCAGTCCCGCGGAAGTGACTATTGAAGTGAGAATCGCGAGCGTGGCGAATCTGGCGACTGAGTAATCGACCCGCAACGAATCACTTCACCGAAACGATCTCGGCGGTCGAGCAATGGTACACCATCGTCGGCGCGCCGAAGCACCAGATAAGGTCGCTGTCGAGTTGCGCGCGATACAAGGGTTGCTCGCCGATCGTGTTGGCGCACAGGCAACGCCCGCACGACGCTTTGCCGCAGCAGTCGCGGTAGCTGACGATATAGTCGCGACCGTCGCTCGGATGGCGGCAGGTGCCGACCCACGAGGTTGGCGACGGCGTCGCGCCGGGCGGGCAATCGTGGGAGCCGCCGCCGCAGCAGGTGCACAGGTAGCCGTCGATCGCGCAATATTTCCAGTAGTCGCAGGTGGTATCGTCTTCGAGGTTCTTGGATTTTTTGCCGGCGGCGTTGGCGGATGCGGCGATGCGCGCGACCGGCAGCAGCGGCAGGATCGACGCGCCAAGAATTATCCGGCCGAGGCGCGCGACGAAGCTCCGCCGCGAGCTGTGCTGCGCGACGGCGCGGGTGAAGCGCTCGACGATTTTATCCATGATGCTTCGCGCCCCTCTCTCCGTTGGACAATTCCGCGCTCGTTTCGCGATGCGCGTGCGCGGTCGTCAAGTAATCCTGGATCGACGCGACGTTCATCTGCTTGGCGGCCACGATGCTTTCAAGATGCTCGCGCGTGTTGACCAGTCCCTTGCCGCGCACGACGCCCGCGCCGTCGACCAGCACCGCGTACGGCAGCTTGCTCACCCGATAGGTCATGCCGAGTTCCGCCGACAGCACGAACGGGTAAGACGCGAGCTGATGCCTGCGGATGAATGCGTCCTGCTCCGCGGGCTCGCCGTCGCTGGTGAAGATTAGGTCCAGCCATCGCGACTCGGAGGCGGCGACCGACTTTGCGATCGGGATCAGCTTCTTGCACACTGGGCAGGTCGCCGACACGAACATCAGCAGTTGACTGCGGCCGTCCGCGCGCGGAGCGCCGAAGGTGATTGGCCGCCGCGGCAAAAAATCCGTCAGCTCGAATACCGGCGACTGGTCGCCGACCTTCGGCCCCTTGTCGATCGTAAGCGCGCCCATCGGTGCAATCCGCTCGTGCAGCACGCCGATCTGCCGAATCAACGCGAGCACGATCGCCGAGAGCGCGAGCACCGCGATCCACAGTACGACTTGCGAGATGACCAATGCGTCATGCATGGGCCGCCTCGAATGCGCGGATGCGCGGTGCGTTCGCGAGCAGGTAGTTGGCGGCCGCATAGAGCACGACCATCGTCGCGGCGCCGAGCAGCACCGTCGCAACGTCGAGGGCGGTCAAGGTTCGAGCGCCGATTGGCAGAATCGCAATCGTCGCGAGACCCATCAGGGCCAGATTGCGCGCGGGCAGCCACCAACTGAGCGGCTGGCGCAGCGCCGGCCCGAAGCATCCGCAGTCGATATACAAACGACCGCGCAACAGGTTGACGACGATCGCAGCGGTGAACAGCGCGAGCATCAGCGCTAGCTCGATCGAGGAAGCGAAACGAGTTCGTGAATCGAGAAGCCCGACGGCGCCCACAATCTCGGCGAGCGGAATCGCGATCGTCGCCGCACCCGCCAGCGGTTCGGGAATGACCCGATAGTTCTCGACCGCGGCGCGAAACTCGCCCAAATCAATCAACTTGAAAATCGCCGACGCGCCGAAAACCGCGGCCAGCGCGGCTGAAACGGTCCATACGAATGCGGGATCGATAGTCGGCATTGCTACGGCCCGTAAAGCACGTACGGCGTTCCCAATTGTTCGACAACGCCGAGATAC
>DASQHV010000065.1:0-2992 GCA_035631915.1 Candidatus Acidiferrales bacterium
CTGCGCGAGCATCGCGAGACCGTGCCGATCCAGGGCAACATCTTCGAGACTGAGCGCTTTCTGAACCACGACGTCGAAACTCTCTACGAAGCGTTCAAGCGCGCGATGGGCGCGGGCGCGATCACCGCGTCGATTCACGAGCCGCAGGGCCGCGGCGCGGATCATGCGGTGTTCGAGCGACGCATCGTCGGCGACAAGGCGCGGCTGAAGACCATGACGCAGCAGATGTCCGGCGACGTGAGCCCGCGCTGGATGGCCGACCAGATGCCGGGGATGCATCGCGAGGAAATCGTCGACATCCGCGGCATGGCGCAGGTGCTCAACCTGTTCGATCATTGCGGCGACGCGCCGCCCGTCTTCGTCGCGCACGAATTCGTGCTGACCGACGGCGCCGGGCACGACTACGGCCCGCATCATGAGGGCCTGCGCGAGGCGCTGTACCGCACGGACCGTCGAATCGGCGAGGTGATCGCGATGTTGCGCGTACGCGGGCTCCTGGAGTCGACGCTGTTCGTCGTGACGTCGGACCACGGGATGGCCTCGCAACGCGTCGAGTTGAAGGCCAACCCGGCAGCCGAACCGGCGCGCGTCGGAATCCAGGGCGTGTTTGCCGAGCCGATGATCTATCTGCGCGATCTCCGCGTCGAGATCGAGCGCGCGCGCGATCTCCGCAGCATCCGTGTCACCGTGCTCGACAACGATCACCTGCCCGACGGCGAGCATCCGCCGTTAGCCGGCGCTCGCGTCACGCTGTACGGCCGCGGCGACGCGGTGATCGCCGAAGCGGCGACGCCGGAATCGGGGCGCGTTGCGTTTGCGACACCGGCCGACGCTCGCGACGACGAGTTGACGGTGCGCGTCGAGCATCCGACGTTCAACGGGCGTGCGCTTCGCGGCAATGGCGCATCGTTCGGCGCCGACATCCGCAAAACTCTCTACGGCCACCTGACCCCGCGGTAGTAGCGCAGTGGCGTCGATGCACGATCTGGGCGGCAAGGTGGCGCTCGTCACGGGGGGCACGCGCGGACTCGGGCGCGCGATGTCGATTGGCCTTGCGCGGCTCGGCGCGACGCTCGCGATGAACTACCGCCGCGACGAGGCGAGCGCCGCGCGCACCCTCGAGGAGGTTCGCGCAATCGCACCGCGCTCGATTCTCGTGAAAGCCGACCTCGAAGACGAAGCGCAGGTCCGTGCGATGGTCGCGTCGGCGCATTCGGAGCTCGGCCGCCTGGACATTCTGATCGCCAACGCCGCCGCGACCGCGTTCAAGCCACTGCTCGAAGCGAAGCAGCACAATCTCGCGCGCACCTTCGCGCTGAGCGTCAACGGATTCGTCGCAGCGGTCCAGGAAGCCGCCAAGCTGATGGGAGAAGGCGGCCGCGTGTTGATGATTTCAGGAATGGACTCAATTCGGAGCCTGCCGGGTCACGGCGTGCTCGGCGCGGCGAAGGCGGCGCTGGAGAGCATGGTGCGCGACTTCGCGTTCGAGCTTGGTCCGCGCGGCATCACCGTCAACGGGCTCAACGTCGGCTACATCGACACCGACTCGGCGCGCATCTACGCGCAATTCCTGGGCTACGATTACGAAGAATTCAAGCAGCGATGCGCGGAGCGTTCCGCGCTGAAGCGCCCGCCGACGCTCGACGAGATCGCCGCCGTCGCGTGCATGATTTGCATGCCTGCGGCGAGCTATCTCACCGCGCAGACGATCATGGTCGACGGCGGCTTCACGTTGAGCTTTCCCGGCGCAAAGTGATCGCCTCGGCCGCCGCGGCGCTCACCGCGCGACGGTTTCGATTCTGAGGTTGCCCCATTTGCCGACCGCGCCCTGGCCGTGACACGAAACGCTGCCCTTGCCCGGTGCGATGTCCTTCTCGCTCATCAGCCCCAGCGCCAGCGTGCACGGCCCGAGCTTGAAAGGCACGTTGGAATACTGGCGCACGACTTTACCGTCGGCGCTGAACGTGACGCGGTCGGCCGCCGAGTCGTAGTCGATTTCGAAATGATGCAGTTGGCCGGGCGCGGTCGCACCGCGCAACTCCTCGAACAGGCAGAAGTGGCGCGGGCCGTGTGCGGGGTCGACGATCGGCACGCCCGGAAACGGCAACTTTCCGTACACCGTGGCGATCGCGTCGTTGCCGACGAAAAAATCCAGCGCGGCGCCGGTCGAGAAATCCAGCACGTTGAACGATACGAAGCCGTCGTACAGATCGCCGGCCACGCCGTCCACGATGGTCGCGGCCAAGTCGATGGAGAACGTGATCGTGCCGCCGTCGGGGCACCTGAACGTCCGCGTGCTGAAGTACATGTGCTTGGCGTTGTCGAGGAACTGGACCGAATCGTGGCGGCGCGTGTACGGCGCCGCGGCGACGCGCAGAAATCCGTCCTGCACGATCACCACCGCGTCGGGTTCGCGGTATTGCCAGAAGCCGCCATCGGGAAGCGGGAATCCGGCGATCATCCAGTCGCCTTCGCCGGTCACCGCCGACGCGAAGTTCGAGTACTCAACGACTTCTGTGCCCGGTCGCGCGGCTGGTTTGCTCATGTGAATATCAACTCTGAATGCGTTACCAAGCTTGTTTGCGCCGCACTCCGCATGCGCGGCGTGCACAAGAAAAAAATCACGCGACGCCGTTCCGCGCAAGCGTCATTCATTCGCGCTTGCGAATGGAGCTACAATGCGGTCGTGCGATTCCGATTCCCGCCAAGCCGTGATGGAGGTGCGCGATGACGCAGGCAGACTCGAAAGCACATCCTAACTTCCTCGTTCAGGGCGGCGTCGTCACCGCCGAGATCGCGAACGTGATCGCGCGGCTGAAGAGCGAGCCAATCTGGAAGACCGGCGATCGCCATGGGGCCTCGCTGGTCAAGGGCGACGGAATCAACGTGGCGCTTATGATGCTCAAGAAGGGCGCCAAGCTCCAGGAGCATCACACCCGCGCGCCCATCACTGTCCACGTCGTCGCGGGACGCATCAATTTTTTCGCAGGCG
>DASQHV010000066.1:0-2901 GCA_035631915.1 Candidatus Acidiferrales bacterium
TTCAGGCGGTACAGCGGCGCCAGATGCTCCGCGTCGAAATCGACCGCCGCCGCCTCGAACCCCGCTTGCGAGTATGCGTGCAGCTTCACCGCCGTCGAATGCGTCGCGATCGCCATCACGCAGCGCCGCGTCCCGAGATGCGTCATCAATCCGATCGCGAGCGCCGCGCCCTCGGCCGGGTCAGTGCCCGCGCCCGGCTCGTCCAGAATCGCCAGCGCCGGCTCGTCGAGCAGGCGGATAATCTCCGACAGGTTCGCGATATGCCCCGAAAACGACGACAGGTTCGATTCGATCGATTGCTCGTCGCCGATATCGGCGAACACGCTGCGAAACACCGTCGCCTTGCTGCCCGCGAGCGCCGGGATCATCATCCCCGCCTGCGCCATCAGCGAGAGCAGCCCGATCGTCTTCAGCGCGACCGTCTTGCCGCCGGTGTTCGGCCCCGAGATGACGATTCCGCGCTGCCCGGCGCCGATTCGCACGTCGATCGGAATCACGTCGCGGCCGCTGGTCATCAACAGCGGATGCCGTGCGCCGACGAATTCGATTCCCTCGTCCACCACTTCCGGCTCGACGCACGCGAAGCGCTCCGCAAAAATCGCGCGCGCGTTCAACGCGTCCAGCGCCACCATCGCATCGAACGTGATCTGCAATTCCGGCGCGTACCCGCCGACCATCGCGGTCAACCGCGCCAGGATTCGCGTTTCTTCCGCCTCAGCTTCGCGCTCCAGCATCATCAGCCGGTTGTTCAGCTCGACCGCCCACATCGGCTCGACGAACAGGGTCTCGCCCGACACGCTGCGGTCCTGCACGATTCCCTCGAAGCGCTCCGCGTAGTTCAGCTTCATCGGCAGCACGAAGCGCCGGTTGCGAATCGTCACCAGGTAGTCCGAGACGAACGATTCCATGCCCGACGCGTTGAGCGAGCGCAGCAGCCGCGCCTCCAGCTCGGCGCGCTCATCGCGAAGCCGCGTGCGCAGTCGCTTCAGCTCCCGGCTCGCGTCGTCGAGCAGCGTGCCGTCGTCGGCCAGCGCACCCAGCATCGCGTCGGCCAGTTCCTTGGGCGCGAGCAGGTTCTGCACGATCGCGCCGACGTGCGCGAAGCGCTCGACGCGCGAGCGCAGGAAGCCCGCGACGTGCCGCGCCGCCACAATAAAGTCGCGCACCTTCACCAGCGCTTCGCCGCCCAGGATCGCGCCCGCGCGCGCCGCGGCCAGAAGATACGGCCGCTGGTCCACGAATTCGTAGATCGGAATCGACCCCGAATGCCCCCGCAGCTCGACCATCTCCGCCGTTGCGCGAAGCCGCGCGCGCACTTCGCCGGCGTCCAACGACGGACGCAGCGCCGCCATCGCCTCGCGCCCCGGCTCCGACGCGCACGACTCCATGACCAGATTGATCACCTTGTCGAATTCGAGCGCTCTGAGATCGCGTTCCCGCATCTGAGTAACTTTAACTTCGCGCCTTTTGCGCATTCGCACCGCGCTAAGCGTAATATCTAACGCAACTTTTGCGCGCAGGCATCACGTCACTTTCCGAGGCCGCGCCGGTCGAGGACTCCGCGATGGAACGAATCGAATCACGTCTCAACACGAACTCCGACGAATTCAAGCGCAACCGCGACGCGATGACCGAGATGGTCAAGCGGCTCGGCGCCGAGATCGACCGCATCCGCCAAGGCGGCTCCGAGTCCGCGCGCAAGCTGCACGTCGAACGCGGCAAACTTCTCGCCCGCGATCGCGTCAAAAAACTGCTCGACCCCGGCGCCCCGTTCCTGGAACTCTCCGCGCTCGCCGCGCACGGGATGTACGGCGGCGACGCGCCCGGCGCCAGCATCATCACCGGCATCGGGCGGGTTCACGGGCGCGAGACGGTGGTCGTCGCCAACGACGCGACCATCAAGGGCGGCACCTACTTTCCGATGACGGTCAAAAAGCATCTGCGCGCGCAGGAAATCGCGCTCGAGAATCGCCTGCCATGCATCTACCTGGTCGACTCCGGCGGCGCCTTCCTGCCGTTGCAGGCCGAGATTTTTCCAGACCGCGAGCACTTCGGTCGCATCTTCTATAACCAGGCGCGGATGTCGGCGGCGGGAATCGCGCAGGTCGCGGTCGTGATGGGTAGTTGCACGGCGGGCGGCGCGTACGTCCCCGCGATGTGCGACGAGAACATCATCGTGCGCAACCAGGGCACGATTTTTCTCGCCGGCCCGCCGCTCGTGCGCGCCGCCACCGGCGAGGAGGTCAGCGCCGAGGAGCTCGGCGGCGGCGACGTCCACACCCGCCTCTCCGGCGTCAGCGATCACCTTGCCGACGACGACGAGCACGCACTGCAAATCACTCGCGCAATCTTCGAGAACCTGGGCCCGCGCACCGCAGGCTCGATCGCCCAGGACACTCCCGAAGACCCGGCCTACGACCCCGCCGAACTCTACGGCATCATCCCGCTCGACACGCGAAAACCGTACGACGTGCGCGAAGTCATCGCGCGCCTGGTCGACGGCAGCCGGATGCATGAATTCAAGGCGCGCTACGCGACCACGCTCGCCACCGGCTTCGCGAAAATCTACGGCTACCCGGTCGGCATCGTCGCCAACAACGGCGTGCTGTTCAGCGAGTCGGCGCTGAAGGCGACCCACTTCATCGAACTATGCTGCGCGCGCCGCATCCCGCTCGTCTTCCTGCAAAACATCACCGGCTTCATCGTCGGCAAACGCTACGAGCAGGGCGGCATCGCGAAGGACGGCGCCAAGATGGTCAGCGCAGTTGCGAATGCCCAAGTCCCGAAGTTCACCGTGATCATCGGCGCGTCCAACGGCGCCGGCAACTACGGGATGTGCGGGCGCGCGTACTCGCCGCGCCTGCTCTTCATGTGGCCCAACTCGCGCATCTCCGTGATGGG
>DASQHV010000067.1:0-9942 GCA_035631915.1 Candidatus Acidiferrales bacterium
GATCTCGCGCGCGATGCGTTCGCCGAGCGTGTGCGAGTCGCGCAGTTCTTCAAGGGTGAGACCCGACAGGACCGAGCGCGGATGCTCCTCCGCGACGTCGCGCTCGTTCGAGTATCCGTCGCGTTTCTTGATCAGCAGCCAACTGGTCTTGGGGTTTATGCGTTGTGTAGCGGCCGCCGAGCGGGTCCGCACCAGCGAATAGGCGCCGTGCAGCTTGAAGCCCTCGAGCTCGAGATCGAGCTTACCCTTGGCGACCGCTTCGGCCGCGTCGGCACCCGGCGGATCAATCACGTGGTAACTTCCCCGGTCCCAGACGATCACAGCGCCGGCACCGTAGTTGGATTCCGGGATGACGCCCTCGAAGTCGGCGTACTCCAGCGGATGGTCCTCGACCATCACGGCCAGCCGCTTGTCGGCGGGATTGGTGGATGGGCCCTTCGGAATCGCCCACGAGCGCAGCACGCCTTCCATCTCGAGGCGGAAATCGTAGTGGAGCGCGCGCGCGGCGTGCTTTTGCACGACGAAGGAGCCAGCGCTGGCTTTGGGCGCGGACGCGGGCGCGACTCCAAACGGCTCGGGCGTGCGGCCGGGAGTTCGCTTGCTTCTGTATTTTTCGAGCGCCACGCGACTGTTCGACGTCCGGGCTTGTGCGATGCGGCCCGTTGCCGAGGTACTAAACGTCTAACGATGATGCGGCGGCGCATCAAACGATTTTGCAGCCGAGATTTCCGGCGCAGTCAGCCCGCTGCATTTTCGGACTTCAATTCGGCTGATAAGACTGGGCTGTCTTGAACGGAAAATCGGAACTCGCGGACGCTCCAGCTTTTGCCGGCAGCGCACAAAGCGTCCTGACGGACCGCGCCGTATGGGCGATCGCAGCCGCAGCCGTCGCTATCCATATGGCGACTGCCGGCGGCTACGGCTATTTCCGCGACGAGCTGTACTACATCGCGTGCAGCGACCATCTGGCGTTCGGCTACGTCGATCATCCGCCGCTGTCGATTCTGATCCTGGCGGTGCAGCGCCATCTGTTCGGCGATTCGCTGTTCGCGCTGCGACTCTTTCCCGCGCTGGCGTCGGGGGCGCTGGTTTTGCTGAGCGCGGTGCTCGCGGCCGAACTTGGAGCCGACTCGTTTGGGCGCGCGTTGACGGGTCTTTGCATCCTCGCGACGCCGGTATTTCTTGCGACGCAGAATTTCTACTCGATGAACGCTTTCGAGCCGCTTTTCTGGACCGCGGCCGCGTACACGATCGTGCGGCTGGTTAACACCGGGAACCAGCGGCAGTGGGTTGTGTTCGGAGCGATCGCGGGGCTGGGGCTCGAGAACAAACATTCGATGCTGTTCCTGTGCTTCGGGCTGGGCGTCGGATTCGTGCTTACCGATTGGCGCCGCTTTCTAAAGTCGAAATGGCTCTGGATCGGCGCCGCGGTGGCATTCGCGCTGTTCACCCCGAATCTGATTTGGGAAGCGAACAACCACTGGGCGACGCTCGAGTTCATGCGCAACGCGCAGCGCGACAAGAACTACCATTCGTCAGTCGTCGAGTTCGTCGTAAGCCAAATCATCGTCATCGGCCCGTTCAATTTTCCAGTCTGGCTCGCGGGGCTCTACTTCTACCTGTTCGATGCCGAGGGCCGGCGCTACCGAGCGTTCGGCTTCGCGTTTCTGGCGGTGGCCGCGCTGATGACGATCCAAGGAGCAAAGGCCTATTATCTGTCGCCGATCTATCCAATCATGCTGGCCGGCGGTGCGGTGCAGATCGGCGAGTTTTGTCGCGAGCGCGATCTGCGCTGGCCCAAGCCGGCGCTGGTTGGCGCCCTGATCGCAAGCCTGGTTGTGTTCGCTCTCTTCGTGATGCCGATACTGCCGCCGGCGATGCTGGTGAAGCTGCAAAGCGGCATGACGCCGAAAGCGCATTCAGTGCTGGAGGGTGAGCGCAACGAATACGTGGGCTTGCCGCAGACGCTCGCGGATCGATTCGGATGGCCCGAGATGACGCAGGCCGTCGAGCAGGTGTATCGCAGCCTGCCTGAAAGTGAGCGCGCGCGATGCGCGATCGTCACGTCGAACTATGGGGAAGCGGGCGCGATCGACTTCTTCGGCCGCAAGCTCGGTCTGCCGCCGGCCAGCTCCCTGCACAACAACTACTGGATCTGGGGTGAGCATCCGCCGGACGCGGATGTCGTGATCGTGGTCGGAAGTTCGGAGGAAGAATTGCGCCGGGTGTTCGCGCAGGTCGACCGCGCCGCCGTGTTCCGGTGCGAGTACTGCATGCCGTATGAAAGTAATCTGCCGATTTTCGTGTGCCGGGGGCTGAAGGTCCCCGGCTTGTGGTCCCGCGCGAAGCGCTTCATCTGAAGACAATCCAAGAACGAGTGAATCTTCAGCTAGAGCCGTGTTAGGCTGGCGGTCAGTTCATACTGCGGCACGGCATGGAGATCAGCGATGGACGCATCACGAGTAAAGGACTTGATGGCGACCGACGTCACGAGCCTGAAGCGGAACGAGAAGCTTTCGCTCGCCGACGACTTGATGAACCTGGGTCGCATCCGCCATCTGCCGGTGCTCGACGATGATGGCGAGACGCTGGTCGGGATCGTCAGCCAGCGCGACCTCTTCCGCGGCGCGCTCGCGCAGGCAATCGGGTACGCCCAGCACGCGCGTCGCAAGTTGCTCAACACGCTCCTGGTCAAGGACGTGATGACCACCGATGTGACCACGACGACGCCTGAAACGCCGCTGGTCGAAGCCGCGCGCGTGTTGATCGAGCGAAAGATCGGATGCCTGCCGGTGCTGGACAACGGCCGCCTGGTGGGAATCCTTACCGAAGGCGACTTCGTCGCGCTGTTCGCGCGTAAGGGCTGAACCCGACTCATCAAAGGCCAGAATGCGGAGCCGCGCGCTGGTTGGGTTTACTCTACCACGGCAAAATGTTACTTGCCCCGATCAAAATGTAGCGACTGCCTACAACAGCGTATCGTGAGAGGCCTTGTATGCCATCCGACTTTCAGCCGGAGAAGGATCGTCTGGGGATTGCGTTGTGCTTGTCGGGCGGCGGCTATCGCGCGTCGCTGTTTCACGGTGGTGCACTGCGCCGGCTCAATGAAGTCGGACTCCTGTCGCAAGTCCGCACCATCACCTCGGTATCGGGCGGATCGATCACCAACGCGCTGCTCGCGAAGCACTGGCCCAACTTCAGCGGCGGCAGGACCTTTGCCAATTTCGCGGAGTTCGAAAACGACTTGCGCGGATTCTGCGCGCGCGACATCCGCACCGGGTCGCTGACCTGGGAGCGGCTCGATCCGCGCAACTGGGCGACGCTGATGAGCGACGATCATTCGGCGACCGACCTGCTGGCGCAGCAATACGAAGATCACCTGGTGCCGAAAATGACGCTGGGCGACACGGCGATCGCCAAGGGCCCGAAATTCATCTTCTGCGCCACCAATCTGCAGACTGGCGCGAGCTTTGAGCAGAGCTGCGATCGGATCGGCGACTACCAGATTGGGTACGCGAAAGTTCCCGAGATGCGGCTGTCCGACGCGGTGGCCGCCTCGTCGGCGTTTCCGATCGCGTTTCCACCGCTGATCGTTAAGTTCGATCCCGACCGATTCAGCGGCGGCAAGTTGTCCGACGCCGCGCTGCGCCGCCAGCTTGCACGACGCATCGCGCTCACCGACGGCGGCGTGTACGACAATCTCGGCCTCGAGCCGGTGTGGAAGACTCATCGCGTGGTGCTGTGCTCGGACGGTGGCAAGCCCTTCAGCATCGCGGCCGACCCGGGTGCGATGATCGCGAACCGCCTGATGCGATCGCAGGAGGTGATTGGAAACCAGGCGCTCGCGCTGCGCAAGCGATGGCTGGTGTCGTCATTCGAGACAAAAGTCTACGGCGGCGCATATTGGGGTATTGGCACCGAGATCGAAGGATATCCGAAGCACGACGCCGGATACGCGGGCGAGATGCTGGAGGCGTTGCGCGCGGTGCGCACCGATTTGAACGTCTTCAAGGATTCAGAGCAGCTCGTGCTGATGAATCACGGCTGGGCGCTGGCCGACGCCGCGATCAAGTCGTATTGCACCGACCTGCTCCAGGGAGCGCCGCCCGACGGGACGCCGCCCGACTCCGCACTGCTGAAGGACTCGACCGCGGCGCTCGACGCGCTGCGCAATCCGAAGTAACGCGTGGACGACTCGACGTCGCCACGAGCGGCGGGACTGACTGCGCGCGCGCGACTTGCGATTCCATACCGTCGCGATATTGTTGGGCGTACGCGACCCATACGCCGCGCCAGGGAGGCCACTTCATGGCGAACAAGCTCAGCTCCAAGGAAATTCGCAAGCGGCTCGGCCATCCGGTGATCGACGCCGACGGCCATTGGCTCGAGTTCGGCCCCTCGATCAGCGACTACTTCAAGGAAGTCGCGGGCAACAATTCGGTCGATTCTTTTCGGCGCCGCGGCGGTTACGTGCAAAAATCGCTCACGATGACGCCCGAAGAGCGCGCGCAAACCCGCCGTGCGCAGGAGGCATTCTGGGGCGTGCCCGCGAAGAACACGATGGACCGCGCGACGGCGATGCTGCCGCGGCTGCTCTACGAGCGGCTCGACGAGTTCGGCTTCGACTTCACGGTGCTGTATCCGACCGCCGGCCTCGCCGTCGGCTACATCCCGGAGGAAGAGGTGCGCCGCGCGAGCTGCCGCGCGTTCAACATGTACGTCGCGCGGCAGTTCGGTGAATTCAGCGATCGCATGACGCCGGCCGCCGCGATCCCGATGCACACTCCGGCGGAGGCAATCGCGGAGTTGGAGTACATCCGCAAGGAACTCGGGCTCAAGGTTGTCGTGATGACGGGGCTGGTGCCACGGCCGATTCCGGTGTTTGCGAACAGCGCGCCAGCGGGCGCACGGCCGCCGACGTGGCCCGACGTATTCGGCATCGACAGCCCGTACGACTACGACCCGGTGTGGGCGAAGTGCGTCGAGCTTGGGATCATGCCGACCTTCCACGCCGGCACGCGCGGCACTGGATTTCGCACGTCGCCGACCAACTTCGTGTTCAATCACATCGGGCATTTCGCGGTCGCGGGTGAGGCGATCGCCAAGGGTCTGTTCCTCGGCGGTGTCACGCGGCGCTTTCCGACGCTCAAGTTCGCGTTTCTGGAGGGCGGCGTCGGCTGGGCGTGCAGCCTCTATTCGGATCTCATCGGGCATTGGAAGAAGCGCAACCGCCACGCGCTGGAGGAGGTCAATCCCGCGAACCTCGATCGCAAGCTGATGCGCGAACTGTTCGAGCGCTTCGGCGGGCCGCAGCTGGCCGGACGGCTCGATCACAGCGCGCTGTTCGAGGGCCTGGGCGCGACGGCGACCGGCAACGTAAAGGACCTGGACGATTTTTCCGCGTGCGGAATCGAGCACGCGGAGGACATCCGCGAGCTGTTCACGCGCAACTTCTATTTCGGCTGCGAGGCCGACGATCCGATCAACGCGTGGGCGTTCAACTCGCGCGTCAATCCGTACAAGGCGCGCATCAAGACGCTGCTCGGCTCGGACATCGGGCACTTCGACGTGGTCAACATGAACGAGGTGCTGGAGGAAGCGTACGAGCTGGTCGACGACGGGCTGATCACGGCGGAGGATTTTCGCGAGTTCGTGTTCACCAATCCGCTGCGCTTCTGGGGCGAGGGCAATCCCGATTTCTTCAAGGGGACGATCCTCGAGAGCGAAGCGGCGCGGACGCTTAGCGCTTCGAGCGCGGCGTCCGCGTAGCCTACCCGGCTCGGCAGCTCAGCTTGTCGGCAAAGACAAGCGATAGACCTGCGCCGCGGTGCGGAAGAACAGCCAGGATTTTTCGTCGTCGGTGAAGCGCGCGGCAATCTTCTTGAACGCGTTCCACAGCACGCCGTACGAGCACGACACGCGGTCGACCGGGAAGTTGCTCTCGAACATGCAGCGGCGCGGCCCGAACTTGTCGATCGCGTGCAGGTAGTAGTCGCGCGTCGCGGCGACCAATTCGTCGGAAGTCGGCGGCGACGGCCGCTTGTTCCAGCCGAAGCCGTTGACCGGCATGTTGATTCCGCCGAGCTTGACCACCACGTTGGGGCATCGCGCAAGCTCGGTCATGTCGGTCTTCCAGCGGCTAAAGATTTCGTCGCGATGGCCCTCGTAAGGGCCGACGCCGAGAGGACCGCCGAAGTGATTGAGAATGATCGTCGTGTCGGGAAACGCGCGCGCGAGGTCCGTCACCTCGGGCATCTGCGGATGGTACTGCCACGCCTCGAAGCTCAGCCGCATCCCGCTCAACTTGGCAAAGCCCTCGCGAAAACGCGGCAGTTTGTACAATCCAGCGGGCGGATTGGTGTGAGAATTGCGGATGCGCGGATCGGTATCGAAGCCTCCCGCGTGGCGGATGCCGCGAAAGCGCGCCGGCGCCGCCGCCATATGCGCCTGCAATACCGGCTCCACGGCCGCTCCCAGAGCCAAATCCGCGAAGCTGACAATTCCGGCCGCGATGCGCGTGTTGCCGTATTGCCCGCTGGCACTCTGTGCCGCGATACCGTTGACGAACTCGGTCTCGCCCACCGGGCGCATCGGCTCTGGCCCGTCCGCGCGGTACATCGACATGCACTCGACGAACACCGTCGCGACGATGTTGTGACCGGTGCCGGTGTCGCGCAGGACCTCGTCCAGCATGTAGCGGCTGCCGGGATGGTCCCAGAGGTGATGATGCGGATCGATAATCGGGCGCTCCGGCTCCAGCGGCGGCTCGACGACACGTCCGAGCCACGCATCTCTTTCATCCTGTTCAGTTGGCATCGACTTCTCACTCCATGGCATTAGCTTCTTGTCGGCGATCCCGAAAGCCGTTCGAAGATCATGAGTGGCGGCTGAGCCGAATAGACCCCGATTCCGCGCGCACGGCAAGTCCTGTCAGTGAAGACTATTTCGCATGCTTTTGAGGAAGGTGCACTCCTACTGCTCGATGCTGGAGCGCTTTAGCGCCTCGAAGAGCTTCTGCGCGAGTAAGATGCTGAGTCGAGGCGAGATTCGATCGAGCCACCAGGGCGCTTTCCACCACCAAGGGATTACTATGATGGGCTTGTTCCGCGCGATTTGGCGCAGGGCCTTCCGCGCAAATCTGGCAGGGTCCATCGGGCGAAACCGCTCCCAGTTCCGAAGCTGCATTGCTTCAAGCTGTGGCTGCAGGACCCA
The DNA here is from genome assembly GCA_035631915.1 of Candidatus Acidiferrales bacterium. GTDB lineage: Bacteria > Desulfobacterota > Binatia > Binatales > Binataceae > Binatus. The sequence continues at coordinate 7,213 of DASQHV010000067.1, forward strand.
TCGGCCGCCGCGCAGCATTGGCGTCCGAACCACGCCGGGACACAGCACGCTCACGCGCACGCCAGCACTCGCGCCCTCTGCACGAAGTGATTTCGAGATGCTCACGACCGCAGCCTTGGTGGCGCCGTAGCTGACCGAAAACGGCACGGGCATCAGCCCCCTCATCGAAGCGGTATTCACGAGATGTCCGAAGCCCTGACGAACGAATAGCGGGTACGCCGCCTGCACGCCGTTGATCACGCCCTTAAGGTTGACGTCGAGTATCCGGTTCCAGTCCTCGATGCTGTGCGCCAGTACTTCTCCGCTGATCGAAATTCCGGCGTTGTTGAACATGTAGTCGAGCCGCCCGCAACGATTCGCAGTCTCGTCCACCAGTCCGCCAACCGCGCGGAAGTCCGTTACGTCGACGCAGGCTGCGGTGGCCTTAAATCCGCGCGCTCGAATCGCCGCGGCTGCTTGCTCGGCGAGGCCGCCTTCCAAATCGGCCAACACCACTTCGCACCCGCGCTCGGCCAGCGCTTCGCCCAGCGCCTTGCCGATCCCGGACCCGCCGCCGGTAACTATTGCGATGCCACCGTCGAAGACGCGCAACTCCCCGCTCCGCTTCACCCGATCTCCTGGCGCAGAGAGTCGGGAATCAGCCATTGTCTTCCCGTCGGGCAAAGATCCTGCGCATTCACGATCTGGTGTTCGTCAGGCGAATTGGAGCCCCACGGGCACGCCGCTTGCGCGCCCAACCTGACGCGCCAGAAGCCGCAGCGCAGTCGGAGTCACTTCCGAAATTGCTTGCGGTCGAAAGCCCGCAGCTTCGGCCCCGCGCAAGCGCATCAAGCCGAACGTCGCAAGGCGATTGAGTGCGGCGACGCCCTGGCAGTAGCGGAAGCGCTCGAAATCGAGCCGCAAAATCGAGTGGTAGAGGGCTACGTAGAGCGCGGGGCATAGTGCTCCGAGCGCGTTGCTCAACGCGTTGTCATGCATGAGGCTGGATCGCCCGAGTGTCGCGGCGCGCAAGGCCACTGTTGTGTTGGCGGCATCCAGATGCCGATCGCCGACGTCAGCTTCCAACCAGTCGACGATCCCGGTGATGTGAAAGCCTTTGACCATTGCGTTGCGCGGCAGGTAGTCCAGGTGCAGAACTGAATCGGGAGCAGAGCCAAATTTCGCCGCGTGACTGGTCGCCCATTCCAGCGCCGGCCTCAGTGCCGGAAGCGGGACGTACTCGATTCGCTCGCTGATCGTGGCAAGCATTCGCTGCAGAAGCCCGCTCGATTGCGGTCCTTGATCGGTGTCGGATGGTCTGAACGCGTCGCCGCTTGCGACGCTTTGTGCGTCGAGCCGGTGGAGCGTTGCGTGATTTCTCACAAAGGCGGCAAATCCCATCGCGAAGCGGGGCAAAGCGCTCGAGCCGTGGCCGACCCCAAATAGCGGCCGTCCCTCCAGGCGATTCATGATCATGAACGGCATTCCCAGGGGTTGCCGATCTGCCTCGAACAAATGTGGTTGCGGCACGCGATAGCCGGAGTCGCTCAAACGATGCATGATCCGGCTCTCCCGCAAGCCTTTCCCGGCCGCTCCTTCCGCCCGGTAGACACGCAGGATTAGCGGGAGCTCAACCGGCAATTGCGCACGACCACAACCGGACCGAAGGTGAAACTCGTAAACGGATGACTGCCAGCCACGTGCCAGCAATCGGAAAAACATGACCTCGGTGCCGAGGTATGCAGCGAGTCGCTGCTCGATACACCGGACCTCCACGGTTGCTCTGACTAGCCGCCGTTGGCGCCCGGCTGCGATCCCAGCAGGCGATTGAGGATCATCGGCGCAAGTTCCGTGATGTGCATCGGCGCCGCCTCGGTGCCGTGCTCGCTGTCCGAGTCGAGCGTGATCATGAAGCCCTCCGAGCGATGGTGGCCGCGCGGCCCGGTATCGTCCCATCCGCGGATCCTGCCGAGCAGAGGGGAATCGACCTCGGCGGTCTGCGGCTCGTCGGTCCAGACGATGATCGCGTCGGGCAGAAGACCGCTGCGGCTGCCCGAGAATTTTCCTTCGGTGAGGTGAACGCCGCTGACGATTGGATTGCCGGTCTCGATGCTCCTAAGGCTGAGCATGCACTCGGTAAGGAGTCGCTCGTAGGCTCGACGGTCGGCTCCTTCGAGTACGCCGTCGCGCTCGCGCCCGCGCAGGTTGAAGCGAACGTAGCCGTTGACGTCACCACGAACCGCAAGCGCGGGAGTTTGCGACCAGTCATGACCGGCGGTGAGCGATCGATTCATCACGTAGTCGCGCACGCCCAGCGGCACCGATTGGGCGACGAGATTCTGCAGTCTGATCGGAACGGTCTCGCGCAGAAAGCGCATCGGACTGCGGCGCGTCGGCTGCGATTCGATGGCGTGGCCGCCATTGCGTTGCGCGAACTTGCGATTCACGGCGTCAACGGCGGCTTGCGTCAGATAGTCCTTGGAACGATTCGGGCCCATGCCGTGCGGCGCGAAGATCGCCACTGTGGTATCCGATCGATCCAGTCCGTCGAGAATCACGCCGAGCGCCTGGTCAACGGCGCGATAAACATCGAGCAGCGCGTGGGGCGGCACGCCCTCGCCGAGCGGACCGTCGAGCGGCCATAGCGTGTGTCCGCCGTGATGGGACTCGGCGAACACGATCAGCGCGAAGTCCCAGGGACGAACACCAAGAATCCAGCGCGACAGTTCGCCTTTGAGCTTCGCGCCCGCG
>DASQHV010000068.1:0-3649 GCA_035631915.1 Candidatus Acidiferrales bacterium
TATCGCAGCGGTTTTCTCCGGCAATGGCGCCAAGCATACAGTCGCCGCCGAATCGATTCCCCAGCGCGCTCGAGTCGTCGTGAATCGCGCGCCGCGACCGCTGGTCGTCAAGCGTGAAATCGGCGCCGCCGCTAGCGTCGCCGCACCGGGCCGCGTCGGTATCGAATTCTACGACCCCGCGGCGCGCATTGGTGCGATGGCGAGCTTCGACGTAGGCGGCGCGGGCATGGGTGCGCGAATCATGATGCTCTTCGACGGGCATCACGCGGCGCTCTTCACCGCCGAGGGACGCCCCACCCGCTCGGCGCGCGGCGTGAACCACGGGCCGCTTTCGCTCGCACGCGACGGCAACTCGATCGTGCTGTCGTTTCGCGGCCCGGCGGTCATCGTTCCGGACGCCACCGCCTACCTGAGTATCGAGCGCGCGCTCGCATCCGGCCGGCTTGACGGTGCGATGAACGTCAGCATCCGCGTGGAACTCAATGAAACAGCCGCGTGCGGCGGGTTCGATTTCGATCGCATACTTTCAACATCGGCCGATGCGTCGCCTGGACCGGATTCCAGCGCCGCGTTCGGCCGCTCGATCGGCGAGATTGAAATCGAAGGCGCGGCGCGCGCAGTCAACGGATTCGCTCGCGCCGGAATGTCGTTCACAGGACTCGGGCCGCAGAAATTCATCGCGCGCCGGATGGTGTGGGCGAGCTTCGACGGCGACCCTGCGCCGGACGCGATCGAGGCGAGGTCGCTCGAAGTCGACGGCGCCCCACCCGTTCTGAGCGCACGCCGGCTCGAGGCCAGCGGATGGGTCGACTGCGAGCTATCCGAGCTCGCGATCGATACAAATTCTGTCGAAGAGCCGCCGCATCGAATCGCCGCATCGCTCCGTCGCGCCGACGGCACATCACTCGACCTACGCGGGCGCGTCGATTGCTTCATCCCGCTGTCGCGGCCGGGGCCGGAGAACTCGCGAATTTACACGTCGCTCGGCTTTGCGAAATTTCAGGCTGGAGCGCGGATCGGCGCCGGAATGTTCGAATTCTCGCGCCGCGCCGACTCCGTGCTGACCACCATCGACGACGCCGACGACTCGGATTCGGATTGAGCTATAGGAGCGAGAACCTTTGTAGTCGAGTCAAGAGTTTGATAACAAATTGTTATCAGGAGGACTCTTGTCATGAAGGCCACGCTTCTTAACCCACTCAGAGCCCAGATTCTCACGGGCGCAACATTCAGAGATTTCTGCCTCACCTTGTCCGGGAGCGGCGCGGAGATTTCGCACCTGAAGATCCTTCGAAACGCGCGATCTGCGATAGGAGCGATCGTCGTATTTTTTGTTCTTGCGTCGACCGGATCTGCGAACGCCCAGGGCGTTTGGACGACCAAGGCGCCACTGCCCACGGCGCAGGGTTCGGTCTCAGCCGCCGTAGCGAACGGTAACATCTATGTACAAGGTGGCTGCTGTCCAGGAACGGCTGTCAACTATGCGTACGATCCCGCGAGCGATACATGGACGACCAAGACGTCCCAGCCAGTCACGGCTTTCGACTTGAATGAAGATGCCACAGTCAATGGGATTATTTATCACATCGGAGGAAATGCAGGCGGCTTTTGTACCGATGCGAACCAGGCATACGATCCCGCAACCGACACTTGGACCCTAAAGGCTTCCATGCCAACGCCGCGGTGTCATCTCGCTGTGGTGGCATTGAACGGCCTCATCTACGCCATGGGCGGCACTGATACTAGTGGCTCTACGCAGTACACAAATTTGGAGGTTTACGATCCGGTTGCAGATTCATGGACGACTGAGGCGTCGATGCCGACGGGTCGATCAGGATTGGCCGGAGCTGCCCTCAACGGTCTCATATATGCTGTCGGAGGAAGTAATCCTTCCGTGCTTGCGACTAACGAAGCGTACGATCCGTTGGCAAACACTTGGGCGAGTAAAGCAGGCCTCCCCACTCCACGAGCACAACCCGGCGCTGGGGTACTCAACGGTTTGCTGTACGTCGTAGGCGGCGCCAGCGGCGGACTCCCGGTCACTACAAACGAGGCGTATGATCCATCAACAGACACTTGGACCAGCAAGGCGTCGATGCTCACTGCTCGGGCTGGTCCGGCTGTGGGAGTAGTTGGCAACAGCCTGTTCGCCGTTGCAGGATCGGGTATTGGCGGCTCTGTATCGGTCAACGAGGCATTTACTGCGATTCCTCAGGCGAAGGCCGATTGCATGGACGGCGGCTGGCAGAACTTTGGATTCAGGAACCAAGGTCAGTGCATCGCCTCGATTGTTAGCCAGAGTCCCAATCACTGAGGCTAACGACGCGAACGAGCCTTTTCGGAGTAGGCTTCGCTAGGCGGGCGGCGGGGCGACGCGGGCCGCGAGCATCGACTCGAGCTGGGCCGCAAGTTCGCCGAGTTGCTTGGCGGTCGGCGTCGCAGCGTATTCGCGCACGAACAGCTCGCCGCGGTCGCTGCTGTCGGCAAGTCGCGGCTCGAACGCCAGCCGCGCCAGGATCGGCACGCCGGCTTCGCTCGCGACGCCGTGCAGGTCGCCCTCCGGCCATAGGGGCCGCACCGAGCGGCAGTTGTCGCAGTTGTAGCCGACCATGTTCTCGACGAGACCGGTTATGTGCGCGCCGGCCCGCGTTGCGATTTCGATCGCGTGCCGCGTCATCGCCGCGTCTTGCGCGGACGGACGGCATAGCAGCAGCACGCCGTCGAGCTTCACCATCGCGGCCACCGCGTGAAGCCGATCGAGTCCGGTCGCCAAATCGACGATCAACAGATCGAGCGCGCCGAATTGCGACTGCGTGAAGATTCGCTGCAGCGCTTCTGAATAGCTAAGCTCGGCTGGACGCTCGGGTACCGGCGGCGCCGCTTCGCCTTCGCTCTCGTCAGGCGCAAAGCCCATCGGCGGCGGCTCACCGCCCGGCAGCAGGTCGCTCGACACGATGCGCAACCCGTGCGGTCCCGCGATCGGCTCGATTCCCTCGATCATCGGATAGCGCCGCGGACGCTTCATGCCGAGCAGCGCGCCGATGCTGGGCGAGTTCAGGTCCGCATCGACGATTGCCACCTTGCGGCCCTTGAGCGCCAGCGCCGCGGCGACGTTCACCGCGACGACGCTCTTGCCCACGCCGCCGTTCACGCTGGCTATCGCCAGAGTCGCGCGGACGCCGCTTAGATTCGCGCGGACGCGCTCGCGCAGGTAGTTCACGTCAACCGCCGGTTGACCCGCGCCGCCGGTTTCGAAGTCCGAAAATATTCTCATCGATTGGCGATCCGGAATCCGGGCCCGGCGCTCAAGCTACGATCGCTATGCCGTGGGTTTCCAGCCATCCCGATTCGCTTAGGATGCTATGTTTGGGGAGCGAGGTAAACAACGCCGGCCGCAAGCGCTGGCGATGCACGCGGGCACGGCGTTCAGGCGCTGTCGTCGTCGCCGTCGGTCGAGCCGAGCTTGCGATAGGTGTTGCGATCGTCCTCGAAGCGGCGCTGGGACTTTGCCTCGCGCTCCTCGTCCTGCTGGCAGTCGCGGCACAGGCGAGTGAACGGCATCGCGCTCAGCCGTTCCTCGGCGACTTCCAGTCCACACGATTCGCAGACGCCGTAGGAGCCGTCGTCGAGGCGCTCGAGCGCGTCGTCA
>DASQHV010000069.1:0-10594 GCA_035631915.1 Candidatus Acidiferrales bacterium
ATGACCAACAATGAAAGCGAACTGATCCCCTTACTCGCACATTTGACCGGCGTCGAGCTGAAGCAGGTGATGCTCCGGCGCGACGCGATGCGCAAGGCGCCGCGCTCCGAGGAGTGGCTGCTCGTCACGTGGCTCGCGAAAGACCTCGGCGCCGAGCCGCCGCGCTACGACGCCGCGCTTGAGCGCAGCTTCGGATACAACTATCTGTCGTACATCGATCAGTACCGGCCGTTCCTGGAGCGCAAGATGGCGGCGGCGGAAACGGTCGAGCAGCGCTGACGCGCGAGCGCGCGCTGCGGAGAGACTTGTGCAGGAAATCACCGAAAAAAATCTCGCGGGCAAGGGAATCATCGTCACCGGCGCGACGCGGGGAATCGGCCGCGCGCTGGCGCTCGAAGTTGCGCGCCGCGGCGCCAACGTCTCGTTCAACTATCTGAAGAGCGATCAGCTCGCGGTCGAGTTGAAAGCCGAGATCGAAAAGCTCGGCGTCAGGGCGCTCGCCTACAAAGTCGACGTCGGCGATCTGAAGTCCGTGCGCGAGATGGTCAACGCTACCAAAAAGGAATTCGGCCAGATCGACGGGCTGGTCAACAACGCAGGCATGACGCGCGACAAGGTCTTCGTGATGATGTCCGAAGACGATTGGAACGAGGTGATCCGCGTCAACCTCACAGGGCCGTTCAACTTCGCGCGCGCGGCGGCGTTTATGATGATGAAGGCGAAGCGCGGCTCGATCGTCAACGTTACGTCGGTCAGCGGTTTGATCGGGCTGCCGGGGCAGGCTAACTATTCGGCGGCGAAGGCCGGCCTTATCGGGCTGACGAAATCCACCGCGAAAGAACTCGGGCGGATGAACGTGCGCGTCAACGCGCTTGCGCTCGGCTTTATCGAAACCGACATGACGGCGTCGCTGCCCGAGGAGAATCGCGCGCAGGCGCTCGCGATGATTCCGCTGGGGCGGTTCGGCAAGGTCGAGGACGTGGTGCCGATGGCGGCGTTTCTGCTCTCGGACGCCGCGGCGTACATCACCGGCGCGGTCATTCAGGTTGACGGCGGGCTTGCGATGTAGTCGGGCGCGCCGGCGCGAGTGCTAATGACGCGGGCCGCGGCCCCAGTTGCGCGCGCAGCTCAAAATGTCGATCGTCACGCCGCTCTTGACCGCGCGAAATTTGTCCCAGAACGAATCGTCGATCTGACGCAGCGCGGGCACCTCATGCCGGCGCCATCGATTACGCGAGCTCGGTCCGCCGTTGTACGCCGCGTACGTCGAGCGCGCCACCTGGTCGAGCGTCAGTTGTGGTTCTCCGGCGGGACGCGCACTCGCGTATTTCATCAGCCGCGACAAAATCTCCGCGCCTGCCCCGGCGTTATACATGACGTCCCACTCCAATCGTTCGATATCGTAAAAGCCGCGCCAGACGTGCTTGTTCACTTGCATCAGGCCGATGTCGCCGGTCGATGACTCCAGCCACGTGAGCTGACCGGCCGCCACGATGAACTGGCGCCAGCAGCTCTCCTGCCACGCCGTGCTGCTCACCAGCACCGGGAACATCGGCTGGTAGCGCGCGTCGATACTGTCGAGCGCGACCTGGCATTGCGCGGCAAGCTCGAGCATTTGCGCCATCCGCGCGCGATAGTCGGCCGCATCGGATTCGTCGACCGCTCGTTTGCCGAAACCGATCGCGGCTTCGCGCAGCACGTCGCACGATCCATAGGCGTCGGCGAATGCGGGCTGCGGCGAGAACAATTCGAGAAAGCGTCCAATGAACCACGGCGTCTGTTGCCGCATCGAAACTGGCGACGTGGGAGTCGGCGTCGCGGCCGGTGAGGGCGGGGCGGCGGGTGCGGCGGTGGTCATCGGGCGCGACGCGCCGGGCGGCTCGCGCACGGCGAACAGGTTCTTCAGATCCTGGTCTTCGTCGTAGTTGAACTGCAGCGGGTCGCCGGTGGCTTGTGGAGCCATGATGCGCGCGAGGCGCCGCAAGTCGTTGGCGGAGATTCGCATCCCCAGCGCGGGCGCCGCCTGGTCGAGCGCGAACAGCGCGTCGCCGGCCGAGATGAACGACACAAATTCCAGCGCACGAGCGCCGAGCTTGCCTCGCGCAGCGGCGGATTTTACTGCGTCGTGCAGTTCGCGCCATTCGTCCAGGAAGATCACGCGCACCGGATCGGGCTGCGCATTTTCAGCGGGATTTTGCAGCGCCTGGACCAGCCGTTGCCGACTGTCGAGCAGGATTCGCATCAGGTCGTCGCGAAACTGGCTGTCCGCGTCGGTCGCCCCGAGTTGCTTGATCGCGAAAACCAGGAACGCGTCCCACTGATCGAGCGTGGTGGTGAATGCCTTCATCTCGGCCGGCGTCAGCGCGACCGGCGTCGCCGGTGCGCCGCGCGTCGCCGCGGGGAAGTCGGGCACGGTCATCACCAGCGTGATGCGGATGCCGTCGTCGAGCGCGGCGATGTCGCGTTCCGCGTTCAGCGACTCGATCGCTTTGCGGATTCGCTCGGCCGCCTCCGCCGGCGCCGCGTCCTGCGCCAGCGTTGCAAGCTGCGCCACCGCCGGATTCAGGTCGTAGGCGAACGCGTCTAGCCGCGGTATCAGGTACTGCTTGATGAGATCGAAGCCGCGCGATGCGAGCGAAGTTTTCTGATGATTCGTGTCGTACAGGTTGAGGTCGGTGAAATTAAACTTGAGCTTGAGGCCGGGCGCGATGTATGGCGTGCCGACGGCGTCGACGATCCCGCTCCATTCGACCGCACTGACGCATCGCCCGCCGAGCGCAACGCCCAGGCCCAGGCTGGTTGCAGTTTCGAGCCTTACCTGCGTGGCGCCGGCGTGCGCGAACGCGGGATTCTCCGCGTAGAGGTACTGGCACTCGTCGATGCCGTTCCACAACGGCGCGCGGCCGCCGGGCGCGGTGTAGAGCTGGCGCTTGAGCGCTTCGCGCAGCGAAAGATAGTCGATAGTCAGCGGAATTTTGACCTCTGCCGCAAGCGCGAAGCGCGGCGCCACCGCGAAGAATCCGATCGCGAGCGAGAGAATTATCAACAGGCGCGCTGCCACGATGGCGCGGGCAGGACTCGCCGCGTTACTCGCAGAACAAAAGATTCGCGCGTGGATTCTCATGATTTGCCGGTTTTAGCTGATGCAATCGTTTGACGCCGCATGTTTTCCGCACGCTTTCGTCCGTCGCCACTCACGAGTCAACCATTATGGCAACTCCTTTCGTCCTTGAAAGCTGCGCGCGCGCTTACGATAATCAAGCGGTAAATTTTGCTGCCAACGCCACGGCGATTCTCGCGGGTGGTCCGATGAGTACAGAACGTCAGACAGATTTTTACGAAGCCGAACCGCCGCAGGCCTCGCGCGAACTGGCGGAGTTGCGCACCTCACGCGACTACGTGGCGCCGTTCAGGATTGTGCGGCGTCGCGTAATCGACGATTTTCACGACGGCAAGATGACCATCGACGCTACAGTGATCATCCGCATCGGCAACATCGAGGAGACCGAAGCGGCGTCAGGCGTCGGCGTCGTGCACGCGCTCGACGTGGCGCTGCGCAAGGCGCTGCTGAAATATTTTCCGTATCTCGAGCCCGTCAAGGTCATCGAAACCTATCAGCATGCGACCGGCGCCTCGACTGAAGCCGACGTCGTCTCGGTCAAGAAATTTTCGGACGGCAATCTGCTGTGGACCACGTTCGCCAAGTCGGCGAACACAGTCGAGGCGGGCTGGGTCTCGCTGCTCGACGGCTACGAATGGCGAATCTACACCGAGAACGTCAAGCTGCGGCGCATCAACGCCAACCCGCGGCTGTCGAGGCGATAGGCGCATCGCTGATGCCGAACACTCATGCCGCGCGCGACGACGCAGAACCCGCGGCGCCGGGTAAGGCGTCTCCGGGCAAGCTCGCGATCCTGTTCGACGGCTCGTGCGAGATGTGCCGCGCCAGCATCGACGGTGTCCGCAAGTTCGACAACTCGGGACTGATCGAGCCGCTCGACCTGCATGATGAGGACGTGCGCGCGATGTTTCCCGACTTGAAGCTCGAGAACCTGCTCGAGGAGCTGCACGCCGTCAACGACGCCGGGCGCGTGTTCCGCGGCGCGCGCGCGGTCAACGAAATCCTGCGCCGCCAGCGCGGGCTCAAGGGTTACCTCGCCTACCTGTGGTACCTCCCGCCCTACGCGTGGCTGGCCGATCGGCAGTACAAGCGAATCGCGGCGACGCGCTATCAACGCGACGCGCGCGGCCAGCTGAAAACGCCGGCCGTGCCGGAGAGTTAGCGCCGGAACCGCACCGCCTTGTTAGAGATCGCGAGCACACGGTAAGCTCCTGAGTTACCGCTGTGAAGCCGCTCTACATCTTCAATACGCTCAGCCGCACCGTCGAGGAATTCAAGCCGCTCAAGCCGGGCGCGGTGACGATGTACTCGTGCGGGCCGACGGTCTATCTGCCGCAGCACCTCGGCAACCTGCGCGCGTACCTGTTCGTCGATCAGTTGCGCCGCACGCTGGAGTTCAACGGTTATCGCGTGCGCCACGTGATGAACGTCACCGACGTCGGGCACATGACCGGCGACGCTGACCAGGGCGAGGACAAGATCGAGAAGACGGCGCGCGCGCAAAATAAATCGCCGCTCGAAATCGCCAACCAGTATCTTGAATTGTTCCAGCGCGATTGCGCCGCGCTCCATATCGAGCCACCGCAGGTGTGGTCGCGCGCCACAGAACATATTGCCGCGATGCAGGCGCTGATCGCCCGCATCATCGCCGCCGGATACGCCTACGTGACGAAGAGCGGCGTGTACTTCGACGTCGAGCGCTATCGCGGCGAAAATCGCGTCGGCCGCCTCTCGCGCCAAAGTCTTGACGAGCAGCAGTCTGCGCAACGCCTCGAGCATTCGCCCGACAAGCACAGCCCGCACGATTTCACGCTGTGGGTGCTCGGGCAGCCCGACCATCTGATGCAGTGGGACAGCCCGTGGGGCCGCGGCTACCCGGGGTGGCATATCGAGTGCTCCGCGATGGCGATGCAGTATCTCGGCGAGACGATCGATATCCACACCGGCGGGATGGATCACATCCCGATTCATCATGAGAACGAAATCGCGCAATCCGAAAGCGCGACGCAGAAGCCGTTTGCGCGTTACTTCGTGCACAACGCATTCCTGGTCGGCAAGGAGGGCGCCAAAATCAGCAAGAGCGCGGGCAAGTTCCCGCTGCTGAGCGAGGTGGCGGCGGCCGGGATCGATCCGCTCGCGTTTCGGATTTTCTGCTTCGGCGCCAAGTACCGGTCGGAAATTGCGCTCAGCGATGAGGGTTTGCGCGCGGCGCAAAGCAACCTGGACTATTTTTTCGAATTCGCCCGCAACGTGCCGGCCGACGCTGCGGCCCCGGGGATCGAGCCGCCGGGTTGGTGCGCGGAATATTACGAGCGCTTTCACGAGGCGATAAACAACGATCTGAATCTGCCGCAAGCGATGGCGGTGGCTCTGGAACTGGTCGCGGAGGCATACCGGCGCAAGGACTTCGAGGCCTGGCCGGCGCTGCGCGAACTCGACGCGGTGCTCGGGCTCGACCTTGACGCGCGGCGGCAAGCGGCGGGAATCGCCGCAATTCCGCCCGACGTTCAAGCGTTGATCGACAACCGCGCGGCGGCGCGCAAGGCTCGCGACTTCGCGCTGGCCGACCAACTGCGCAAGGAGCTCGAGAATCGCGGCTACGAGGTCAAGGACAATCGCGACGGCACGGCGACCTACCAGCGCCGGCGCGATTGAGTGAAATCCCGCAAATTGCGGCATTGCGCGACGCGTGTTTTCGACACACTTTTGCCTTGAATGGTTGCGCACAAGTCTCTTAGAATCGCGCCGAGACAACTGATTCGGGCGTGACAAGGAACCGATGGGGATTGAGTTAAAAAAATTCGACACCAGGCTCAGCACCGAAGGACCGGAGGTCAAGCACCTCGATCCCGCGTCGGCTCCCTTTTACCTGCCGATCGGTGACGAAGCCGAAATATTTACCGCCGCCTACAAGGCCCGCCTTCCGGTGCTGCTCAAGGGGCCCACCGGATGTGGCAAAACGCGCTTCGTCGAGCACATGGCGCATCAGCTCGCCTCGCTCGCCGACGGTCCCAACGAGTTGATCACGGTCGCGTGCCACGAGGATTTGACCGGCAGCGACCTGGTCGGACGCTTTCTGATCCAGGCCGACGAGACGGTGTGGGTTGACGGTCCGCTGACGCAGGCGGTGCGGCGCGGCGCGATCTGCTACCTGGACGAGGTGGTCGAGGCGCGCAAGGACACCACCGTGCTGATCCATCCGCTGTCGGACCATCGGCGCATCCTGCCCATCGAGAAGCGCGGCGAAACGATCGAGGCTCACGACGGATTCCTGCTGGTCATTTCGTACAACCCCGGCTACCAGAGCATCCAGAAAAACCTGAAGCACTCGACGCGCCAGCGCTTTGTCACGATCGAGTTCACCTACCCGCCGGCCGACAAGGAAGTCGAGATAATCGCGCACGAGGCGGGCGTCGAGCAGGACATCGCGATGCAGCTCGCGGTGCTGGGCGAGAAGGTCCGGCATCTGAAGGCGTCGGGGCTGGAAGAGGGCGTGTCGACCCGGCTGCTGATCTACGCCGGCGAGCTTATCCGGCAGGGAATCGCGCCGCGGCGCGCGGCGACGGTGGCGGTGACGTGGTCATTGACCGACGAAGCGGACAGCAAGCGCGCGATAGACGAAGTAGTAAAAGCGATCTTTCCATAATTGCGGCATGAATCGCTGGAGCAAGCGAAGAGCTACGGGCCAACAAACTTGAAGAGGTCGCAAATGACACATTCCGCTCCTTCACTCAAAGCGATTCTGGCCGCTGGCGCGATGCTCGCGATGCTTGGTACGTGCGCTCCCGTCATCGCGCAGGAGGGCGGGATGCAATCGCAGACCGGCCCGCGGCTCGATTTTCCGGCCGGACTCGCCACCGACGGCCACGCGGTCTACGTCTCGAACAGCCGCAACAACACGATCGGCGCGATCGACACCGCGTCCCGCTCGCTCGGCATCGTCGCCGGCAAGCTGTTTCAACAGGGCAGCAACGACGGCATCGGCGATTCGGCGCGCTTCAACAGCCCCGACGGTATGACGATGGTCGGGCAGGATCTTTACCTCTGCGATACGAATAATTCCGACATCCGCAAAATCAACGTCGGGTCCCGCGCCGTCACGACTGTCGCCGGCACCGCCAATATCGCCGGCACCGAGGATGGCAGCGGCACCGCCGCGCACTTTAACTTGCCGACGCAAATCGCGACCGACGGCAGCGCGCTCTACGTCGCCGACAGCGGCAACAGCGCGATTCGGCGCATCACGCTCGGCGACATGAAGGTCAAGACCATCGCCGGACAACCCGGCACGCCGGGCAAGGTCGAAGGCAACGCCAGCAAGTCGCAATTCAATGGCCCGCGCGGAGTCGCGGTGGACAAGAAATTCATCTACGTCTCCGACACCGGCAACGGCGTGATCCGCAAGATCGACATCTCGACGCTCGAGACCAGCACCATCGCCGGCAGCGGCGAGGCGGGCGACAAGGACGGCACCGGCGCCGAGGCGCAGTTCGACAATCCCGGCGCAATCTGCACCGACGGCGTCGCGCTCTACGTGCTGGACGCGGACAATCACGCGGTGCGCAAAATCGATCTGGCGACCAACGCCGTCACCAAGGTTACGCTCGTGAACGGCCATATCGGTTCGGGATGCGTGCTCAGCAGCGACGGCAAGCAGTTGTACTTTTCCGACACCACCGAGAACTCGGTCGAGGTCGTTGATACCGGGACGGGCAACGTCACCACGCTCTTTCCGCCGGGGCAATGACCGCGGCGCGGCGGGCATCGTGTTTTGATCGACCTGCGTAGCGACACCGTTACACTGCCCACGTCCGAGATGCGCGAGGCGATGGCGCGCGCGGCGCTCGGCGACGACGTTTACGGCGAGGATCCAACCGTCAATCAGCTCGAGGCGATGGCGGCGTCGATGATGGGCAAGGAGGCCGCGTTGCTCGTGCCGAGCGGCACGATGGGCAACCTGGCGGCGATGCTCGCCCATTGCGCGCGCGGCACAAAGGCGATCGTCGGCTCGGAGTCGCACACCTACCTTTACGAGGCGGGCGGCGCGTCGGCTCTGGGAGGCATCGTGCTCACTCCTATAGCCAATACCGCCGACGGCGAGCTCGATCTCGACGAATTGGCGATGGCGCTTGCAACCTCGAACGACGCGCACTTCGCGCCGCCTGCGCTGGCGGTCGTTGAGAACACGCACAACCGATGCGGCGGAGCGCCGGTCGCGCTCTCGCACCTGGCGCAGGTCTCCGAGGCGGCGCATCGCCGCAAACTCCCGCTCCATCTCGACGGCGCGCGCATCTTCAACGCCGCGGTCGCGACCGAGACCTCGGCCAAACAAATCGCCGGCTATGCCGACACGGTTTCATTCTGCCTGTCGAAAGGCCTGGCGTGTCCGATCGGCTCGCTGCTGTGCGGCAGCCGCGAGTTCGTCTCGCGGGCGCATCGGATGCGCAAGATGCTCGGCGGTGGGATGCGGCAGGCGGGAATAATCGCGGCCGCCGGTATCGTGGCGCTGACGACGATGATCGATCGGCTCGCCGAGGACCATCAGAATGCGCGCGCACTTGCGCAGGGCTTCGCGCTGGTCGCGGGCCTGAACGTCCGAACGGTCGCAAACCGGACCAACATGGTGGTGTTCGACGTCGACGGCGACGCGGATGCGTCGCGCCGGTTCGCCGCCGCCATGAAGGAACGCGGCGTGCTCATCTCCCCGCGCGACGCGACCTCGTTTCGCGCCGTGACTCACTACGGAATCGAGCGCGCCGACATCGATCGAACGGTCGCGGTGGCGGCGCAGGCGGCCGGCGAGGTATTCGGCGATTGAGCCGATTGAGGACAGTCTTCGGCGATTGAAGTTGGCAGCGCGCTCGCGCGCTCGTGAAGCTCACGGCAGAAGGGAATCATCCAGGATGGATTCGCTCGAATCGCTGTTTTCCTTGCGCGGGCACGCGGCGCTGGTGACCGGCGCGTCGTCGGGACTCGGCGTCGAGTGCGCCCGGGCGCTCGCGATTGCGGGTGCCGATGTCGCGCTGGTGGCCCGTCGCGGAGATCGCGTGCGCAGTATCGCGGCGGAGTTGGCGAGGGATTACGGCGTGAAAGCGGTCGGCATCGGCGCCGACGTCAAGCTCGACGCCGACCTCGACCGCCTGATGGCCGACGCTTCGTCCGCGCTCGGCGATATCGATATTTTGGTAAACAACGCCGGGGTCTCTCCCACCGGCCGCGCCGAGAATTTCAAACGCGAAGCATGGGACGAGGCGATTGCCGTGAACCTGACCGCCCCGATGCTGCTTTCGCAGCGCGTCGCGCGACGCCTGATCGAAACCGGCCAGCCCGGCCGGATCATCAACATGACTTCGATCTACGGCGCGGTCGCCAGTTCGGTTTACCGGCTCTCGGCGTACGCGGCGACCAAGGCGGCGCTGGCGAATCTGACCCGCCAGCTATCGGTCGAGTGGGCCGGCTACAATATCCTGGTCAACGCGATCGCGCCCGGCTGGATTCCGACCGAAGCGACCGAGGGCGGTATCGCCAAGCCGGGCAACAAGGAGCGGATGGAATCGTTCACGCCGATGAAGCGCCTGGGGCTGCCTGAGGAAATCCGTGGCGCGGTGATCTTTCTAGCCAGTGCGGCATCAAGCTACGTTACCGGCTCGGTGCTGTCGGTCGATGGCGGATACCTGGCGTGGTGAGCGATGAACAGAACTGACTTTCGAGCGAAGTTCGGCACGGTCGGGGGGCGCGGATGAGCGGGGGCGGGCTGCGCGCGCAAATCTTTCGGCGCAAACCGGCGGCCGCTCTGATGGCCGACGCGGCGTCGCACGCCGGCGGCCTCAAGCGCGCTCTGGGAGCGCTCGATCTCACACTGCTCGGCATCGGCGCGATCGTCGGCGCGGGAATATTCGTGCTGACCGGAGTCGCCGCAGCCAAGCACGCCGGCCCCGCGATCGTAGTCTCGTTCGTGGTCTCGGGATTCGCCTGCGCGATGGCGGCGCTCTGCTACGCTGAATTCGCCGCGATGATCCCGGTGGCCGGCAGTGCCTATTCGTACTCGTACGTCACGATGGGCGAGCTGGTCGCATGGATCATCGGATGGGACCTGGTGCTCGAGTACGCCGTCGGCGCGGCCACCGTAGCGTCGGGATGGTCGGGTTACCTGGCGACCCTGCTCAAGGGTCTCGGCATAAATCTTCCGCCAGAATGGACGCATGCGCCGTGGTCGACGCCCGGCGCGATCATGAATCTGCCGGCGCTGCTGATCGTGCTCCTGATCAGCTATGTGCTCTACATCGGCATCTCCGAAAGCGCGCGGCTCAACTCGATTATCGTCGGGATCAAGCTGTTCGTCGTCGGCGCGGTGATCGTAGTCGGCGCCTTCTTCGTGCGGCCCGAGAACTGGAGCCCGTTCGCGCCTATGGGATGGGCCGGCATCATGCGCGGCGCCGGCGTGATCTTCTTTGCCTACATCGGCTTCGACGC
>DASQHV010000070.1:0-5492 GCA_035631915.1 Candidatus Acidiferrales bacterium
GCCAGCTCGCATCTCACAATGCCCGCGTCGGCCAGCGCTCGCGCGATCTTCGCAAACGACTCGCCCTTATCGATTGTCACCTCGCGCGGAGGCGCGAAGCGCTCGGTGGGACTCAGCCAGTAGTATGCGAGCGCCGCGTACGCCACGCCCGCGAGGATTGCCAGCACGATTGCCGCCGCCCAGAGCTTCATCTCACTGATCCCGCTCGCTGCCCGACGTCCTTGCTGCCCGCGCCTGCATCCATCCTTCGAGTATCACCGCCGCCGCGATCGCATCGACCGCAGCTCGCTTTGATTTCTTGTTGGCGCCGCTGCCGCGCATCCGCTCGCGCGCCTCGACGCTGGTCAGCCGCTCGTCGAACAGCTCGACCGCTACGCCCTCGCCAAGCGCGGCGCCGAGCCGTTCGGCAAAGTTTCGGGCTGAACGCGCCGCCGGTCCCTCGCTGCCATCCATGTTGAGCGGCAGCCCGACGACGACGGTCGCGATTTCGCGATCGCGCAGCATCTCCGCGATCGCCGCGAGGTCGCGGGCTAGCGCGCGCCGCTCGACGATTCCGATTGGATGGGCGCCCATTTCGGCTGTGTCCGTTACTGCGACACCAATTCGTCGCCGTCCCAGGTCAAGTGCCGCAATCGCCACGAGGTAATTCCGCTAATCCGTCTTCGATATCTCTTCGTTCGCGACGCCGTGCGTCCCGCAGGATACCTCTGCGTCACAGAAGTGTGTCCCGCCCATTACCGGCAGTGCAAACAAATGACACGCCGAGGTTGCGTTGGGTATCCAAATCACCTACCGTCGATCACGATGCTTTCTCGGGGGAGAGGCTTCGTGGGCTATCCACGTGCGTTGACGGCGATGGTTGTGGCGTTGGTCGCGACCATTGCTTCTCTCGTTCTCTTTTTCCGAACAAATCCGCAGACTTTCTCGTCGCCGCTCGACCGCGTCGATCTCCAGATGGACGCCGGTCAGGACGGTACCGACATGCTCGAGGCACCGGACTCGGCCGAGCCCGCTCCCGAAGCGATCACAATCAGCACCGTGCTCGACCGCACGGCGCCCATCGAAAGCTACCTTCGCGACGCCGGGATGTCGCGCGAAGAGGCACATCAGTGGTCATCGTACTTTGCCCGTATCACCGCCAACCGCTACCTGATGCGGGGGCATCCGCTCACAATCTACAAGGATGCGGAAACCGGTGAGATGCGCGGCGTCAAGTACGACATCGACGAGCGCACCACCGTCATGCAGGCAAACCTCGGCGCCGGCGTCATCAAGGCTGCGATGGAGCCGATCGAGTACGTCATTCGGCCAATCAAACTGACTTTCGCGATCAAGGACAGCTTCCGGCGCGCCGCCGCCGAGAACGGGATCCCCCGGCCGATTGTCGAATCGCTAGAGGACGCGTTCTCGAATTCGCACGACCTGAACCGCCTCGCGCCCGGCGCGGGCGTGAAGTTGATCTACCAGGAGCAGATCAGCCGCGACGGCACTTACACGCTGGTCGGCGACCTCGAAGCGGCGCAAATTCAATTCGGCAGCCGCAAGCTGACCGCGATTTCGTTCCGCGACGAGCAGGGCCGCTCTCATTTGTATGACGAGCGCGGCCACCCGCTGGGCCCGCAGTTCCTGCGCTTTCCAGTCAACTTCAAGTACATTTCGTCCGGCTTCACCTACCATCGCTACCATCCGATTCTGCACCAGTACCGGCCGCACGTCGGAGTCGACCTGGCCGCGCAATACGGCGAACCGGTCAAAGCGGTTGCCGACGGCAAGGTTGAAAGCGCGGGATGGCAGGGCGAGTTGGGCAACTGCATCCGCATCGAACATCAACGCGGGATGGTCAGCATCTACGGTCATCTCTCGAAGATCAGCCGCGACGTGAAGGCGGGCAGCTACGTTCGCATCGGGCAATTGATCGGCAACGTCGGATCGACCGGGCTCTCCACCGGGCCGCATCTGCATTTCGCGATGGAGAAGGCGGGCGCGTACGTCAATCCGCTGACCGAAAAGTTGGGCGAAAATCACGAAGTGTCGCCGCGGATGCACGCGCTGTTCGACGATATGAAGGAGCGCTACCAGGCCGCGCTCTCCAAGTTGCCCGACGTCGGCAGCCATTTCGTTTCGAGCGGCGCCCGCAAGCCGGCCATCTCGAAGTTCGCCGACATGTATCACGTGTCGCTCAAGCGTGGCGCAGTCAGGGCCCCGAGCGCGCGCAGCGAGCGCGTGTCTTCCATCTCGAATTCGGACGGCGCCACTTCCGCCGATGCGGCTGCGTCCGAGACCGAAAGCACACTCTAATTTTCCGCCTACGTCAGCTCCTGTCGATTCCGGAGCTTCCCGATGTTGAACTGTCCGTCGATTCAATCTGAAGTAGCGGCGGAGCCCGTCTGACTTGCCCGCTCGCCTCGATACCGACTTCTTCCAGCCCGCCAAACCGCGCGCATTCGGGCATCGCGGCAGCGCCGGCACGCATCCCGAGAACACGCTCGAATCGTTTCGAGCGGCGGTGGCGATGGGCGCGCAATACCTCGAATTCGACGTGCACACGACCCGCGACGGCCAGGTGGTCGTCAGCCACGACGGCAACCTCGAGCGCGCTTGCGGGCATCCCGGCGTCATCCGCGAGATGACCTACGCCGAGGTGGCGGCGCAGGACGCGGGCCGGATGTTCTCCCCCGACGGCGGTGCGAGTTTTCCGTTTCGTGGGCGCGGGTTGAAGGTGCCGCGCCTCGCCGACGTGCTGGCGGAAGTTTCGGGGCTCCGCATGATCGTCGAGATCAAGCAGACCACGCCGAGCCTGGTCGCGCCGATGATGAACGTCATCGATCGCGCCGGCCTGCGCCGCAACGTGCTGATCGCCAGCGAGCATCAGGCGCCGCTCGACGAGCTGCGGCGGCTCGCGCCGGGCGTCCCCACCAACTTCTCCTATCTCGAGTCGGGTGGATTCCTTCAGGCGATGGCCGCGCGTGACGCGAACTATGTTCCGCCCGCCGCCGCGCTGCAGGTGCCGCGTGAGTACGAGTCATGGCAGATCGTCACGCCCGACAGCGTCGGGTTCGCGCACAGTCTCGGACTCGAAGTTCACGTGTGGACGGTCAACGAGGAATCCGAGATGACGCAATTGCTCGACATGGGCGTCGACGGCCTGATCTCGGACTACCCCGAGCGCGCGCTCCGCGTGATCGCCGCGCGCACCTCCGCACCGCGTTGAACCAATAGCCCGCGCCTTCTCCGGCCTTTCCGCTTCGCCCCTTTCCAGTTTGCGCCCGCCTTTGTTACGATCCGCCCGATTAGCGCAAACCCTTTTCGCACGCCGAGGTGATCATGAAGCTCGATACCGGTCTCTCGACCCGCAACCTGCGCGACGTTCCGGCCGCCGCCCGCGCCGCCGAGGATGCCGGCTTCAGCGCGCTGTGGATTCCTGAAGCCGGCAACGACGCCTTCCTTCCCTCGGCGCTCGCCGCCGAGCACACCAAGCGAATCAAGATTGGCACGTCGGTCGCGATCGCGTTTCCGCGCAGTCCGATGATCACCGCGGCGACCGCGTGGGACCTCGCCGGACTTTCCGAGGGCCGCTTCATCGTGGGCCTCGGCACCCAGGTCAAGGGGCATATCGAGCGCCGCTACAGCACCAAGTGGGAAGCGCCGGTGCCGCGCCTGCGCGAGTATCTGCAGTCGATGCGCGCGATTTTCAAGTGCTGGTCGGAGGGCGGCGGCAAACTTTCGTTCAAGGGCAAGTACTACAACTTCTCGCTGATGACGCCGTTCTTCACGCCGGCCAAGCACAACTTTGCGAACATCCCGATTCATATCGCCGGCGTCAACGAGCACATCTGCAGCCTGGCCGGCGAACTGTGCGAAGGCCTGCACGCGCATCCGTTCAACTCGCCCAAGTACCTGCGCGATTTCGTCGTGCCTAACGTCGAAAAGGGTCTCAAGAAGGCCGGCCGCGCCCGCAAGGACTTCGAGATCCAGACCACCGCCTTCGTTATCACGGGCCGCAATCAGGACGAGATCAAAAAGGCCCGCGAAGCCGTGCGCCAACAGATTTCGTTCTACGCCTCGACGCGAACCTACAAGGTCGTGCTCGATACGCACGGATGGGGCGACGTGGCGCAGCGGCTCAACGACAAGGCCGCCAAGGGCGAGTGGGGCGCGATGGCGAAAGAAATCACCGAGTAGATGCTCGACGTCTACACCGTCGCCGGCACCTTCGACGAAATCGCGGACAAGGTGATGCAGCGCTATGACGGCCTGCTCGATCGCGTCGCGTTCTACATGCCATATCGCGCCGGAACCGACGACGCCGAATGGCGCAAGCTGGCAAAGCGATTCAACGGATGAGTTTTGCTGCGCCCGTGATACATTCGCATGAACCTGCTGAACAAGGAGAAACTTCGATGAGCAAGGTGATGCTGAGATTGTTGACCGTCCTGTCGGCGATGGCCGCATTGGCGCTGCCTGGCGCCGTTCGAAACGCGATCGCCGCCGACGCGGCGCCTGCCGCTGCGGCCGCTCCTGCAGCCATGGAGCCAGGCACCGTGAGTGCGACGCTGGTTTCCGTCGAGGTGAACGATACCAAGTTCTGGCTGCCTAGTTCGCTCACGGTCGAGCAGGGTGACAAGGTCAAACTGACGCTCAAGAACCAGGTGCCCGGTGCCTCCAACCAGCACGGCTTCACGATCCCCGGCTACAACATCACCGAGGTCGTCACGCGCGGCACGCCCAAGACGATCACATTCGTCGCGGACAAGGTGGGGGTGTTTCCGTTTTCGTGCCAGCTGCATCCGGCGCACGTCGGCGGGCAGTTGATCGTGATGCCGAAAAAGTAGCGGTCGCCCTGGGGACGCGGGGCGAGCGTCGCCCGATGCCATCGGCGCGAGAAACGGCTAACCTCGATCGTGCATGCGCAACCTCGTTCTCTATGCGCGATCGCCCGAGCTGCGCGCCGCAGTTGAACGCGCAGGCGCGTTGATCTCGTCGTCGAAGTTTCGCGCGCTGAAATCTGAAGGCCGCACCATGGCAGGTTTCCTCGACCTGCCCGGCGTCGGCACCGTATTCATCAAGCGCGTTGACGTTCCCGGCTGGATTCAGGGAATCATCGATCGAATCCGCGGCTCGCGCGCGTCGCGCTCTCTGAGGGGTGCGGCGATGCTGTCGGCACGCGGCCTCGCGCATCCCGAGCCGATGGCCGCGATGGACGTGATCGAGCGCGGCGCGGTGCGTGCGTCCTATCTGATCAGCCAGTCGCTCGATCGCGCCGATTCGTTAAGCCGCTTCGCGCTTGGTCCAGGCGAGATCAAAGGGCGCGACGTGCGGCGGCGAAAAGCGATTTCCGACACCGTCGCGCGCGAAGTCCGCCGCCTGCACGACTCCGGGCTTTACACGCGCGACCTGCAAGAAACCAACATCATGGTTGAAGAGCACGGCGCGCGCGCCTTCAAAGTGTATTTCATCGACCTCGAAGACGTGCGCCGCACGCCCGTAGTATC
>DASQHV010000071.1:0-10372 GCA_035631915.1 Candidatus Acidiferrales bacterium
ACAAGTAATCGCTTTGCCATCGCCAACTCATGATTGTCTGGCGGTTCGGAGCGAACAACGCGACTGCAAGCCCGATCAGAATTTGGCGCATCTCACTCGCGCCGAGCGACCAGTGCGCCGCGCCCCATGCAAATCCGTGCAACCCGATCATGCAGGCGAAGATCAAGCCGGCCCGCGCAAGCGTGGTCGCGCGAAAGAAAACCCAGGCGGCCGTTGTCAGGACGAAGGTCAGCGCCCACGCAAAGCCGCGCGGCAGCTCGCGCTTGCCCAGCGCCCAAATGTGATTGATCGAGAGGAAAACGCCGTGCAGCGCGCCCCAGATTACGAAGGTCCAGTTGGCGCCGTGCCACAGCCCACCGAGCAGCATCGTGATGAACAGATTCAAGTGGCGGCGCGCCTCACCGTGGCGATTGCCGCCCAGCGGAATGTAAAGGTAGTCGCGCAGGAAGAACGACAGCGTGATGTGCCAGCGGCGCCAGAACTGGATGATGTCGCGGGCCTGATAAGGCGAGTCGAAGTTCTCCGGAAACCTCACGCCGAACATCCGCGCCAGGCCGATGGCCATGTCCGAGTAGCCGGAAAAGTCGAAATAGATTTGCAGCGCGAACGCCAGCGCGGCGCCCCACGCGTCGAAGAACGACATCGTTGTGGCGCGGTCGAACAGAGGATTGACCATCAGCCGATAGGTGTCGGCGATGATCACCTTTTTGAAGAGTCCAATCGCGAAGATCATCAGCCCGTCGGACAGATTTGCCGCCGTCAACTGGTAACGAGTGTCGCGATTCATCTGCGGGTAGATGTCCTCGTAGCGGACAATCGGCCCGGCGATCAGGTGCGGGAAAAAAGTGATGAACAGGCAGTAGCTGACGAAGTCCCGCGCGCCGGGCTGGCCGCGATACGCGCTGCTCAGAAACGTGATCTGCTCAAAGGTGAAGAATGAAACTGCCAGAGGCAGAATCAACGGCCCGAGGTTCCACTGGGCACCCACCACCGCGCCCACGCTGCCCGCGATGAAGTTGCGGTACTTGAAGTAGCCGAGCAGCGCGATGTTCACAGCGATGCCGATGCCGAACAGGATTTTGCGACTGCGTGATGCGCGGTCGGAAGCGCCGTCCGCGGCGGGCGGAACCAGCAACAATGACCAGCCGAAATTGAACAAGATCGAAAATCCGAACAGGAACAGGTAGTGCCAGTTCCACCATCCGTAGAAGAACAGCGACGAGAGAATCAGCGTCGCCGTCGCGCCGCGGCGCAAATCGCGGGCGCCGAAGATCCAGAAGAGGATCAGCACCACCGGCAAAAATCCGAACGTGAACTGGTATGAGTTGAAGAGCATTTCCGAGGCGAACGCCGCGGCCTAATCCTGGCGCTTCTGCGCGCGCAACTTCTCGCTGATGACCAGCGCGTTCAGCGCCGCCGTGTGCCGCACGGGAAACTCGGCCGGGCGCCGGAGCATCTTGTAGCGCGCGTCCAGCGCCGTCAACCCGTTCATCACGCGCTCGCGCGCTTCGGTCAGCGTCGGCCGCGGAAGCAGACGCCTCCCGTTCTCGACCATCGGCTCCAGCAACTGAACGGTCCGTGCGGGCAACGGCCTGAACTCGCGCGCGACCGTCGCCGGACTCTCATCGAAGATGCCGACCAGGTCCGTGTAGAAAGATCCATTCGGCACGAACGCGCGGAAGAGCTGCTTGCGGCCCGGAACTGAAATCTTGCCTGCGGACGTTTTGAGCCGGGCGTGATCCCTGTAATCGACCAGCTTGTAGGTAAAGTCGCCGGCCGGTGCATCGTCGCTGACGGCCAGCGCAGTGCCGACGCCAAATGCGTCGATCGGCGCGCCGGCATCGACCAGTTCCGCGATTTTGTATTCGTCCAGATTTCCGCTCGCGACGATTGACACGTCGGTGAAGCCCGCCTGGTCCAGTATGCGGCGCGCCTTGCGGCTCAGGTCATAGAGATCGCCGCTGTCGAGGCGGACGCCCTGAATTCTCACTCCTGCATCGTGCAGTTTCGCGGCAACGGCGGCCACGTTCTCGACGCCGCGGACCGTGTCGTAGGTATCGGCCAGCAACGTGCTGAGCGTCGGAAAACTCGAAGCGAAATCGCCGAACGCATCGCGCTCATGTTCGTGCGCCATCACGAAACTGTGACTCATCGTGCCGAACACGGGTATCCCGTAGCGCTTGCCCGCGAGCACGTTGGCCGTGCCATGAAAGCCTGCCAGGTAGCTCGAGCGCGCCGCGATCAGCGACGCGTCAGCGCCCTGCGCGCGGCGCGGACCGAAGTCCACCAGGCGCCTGCCGCCCGCGACTGCGAAACATCGCGCCGCCTTGGTCGCAACGATTGACGCGAATCCCAACTGATTCAGCACCAACGTCTCGAGCAACTGCGCCTCGATTAGCGGCGCACGAACTTCGAGGATTGGTTCGCCGGCGAAATAAATCGTGCCTTCGGGCAGCGCACGAACCGATCCGGTAAATCGCAACGTCGCCAGGTGATTCAAAAACTCCGGCTTGAAGAGTTTGAGCGATTCGAGATGCGCGATCGCCGCCGCGTCGAAGTGGAACTCCTCGAGCGCTTCGATCAGCCGCTCCACGCCGGCGGCAATCATGAACCCGCGGCTCGGCGGCATCCGGCGCATCGCAACTTCAAACGACGCCGTTTCGTTGAAGCCGTGATCGAAGAACGCCGCGCTGACCGTGAGTTCGTACAGATCGGTTAAGAGCGCCACTTCGGACGGGTCGAGTCGGAGATCAATCGACATTTAGAGGCGTGTCCCCGTCGCGAGCGCGAATCGAACGGCGCGCGTCAACGCGGCGGCTCCGGCGGTCCGGGAGGCTTTGGCGGCGGTGGCGCGAGTGCGGGTTCATTCACCACTCGCGTCTCGCTGACGCCGCGGTCGCGCAGGATGTCGGCCATCCGCCGCAGTCTTTGATCGACCAGGTAGTTGATCGTGCCGGGCTCGTCGATTGCTCCCGCGCGCACACCGGTCAGGGTTTCGATTCCGCGGTCGATCGTGTCGATCGGATAAATGTGAAATTGCCCGCGTTCGATGGCCGCTGACGTTTCCGAGTCCAGCATCAGGTTCGCGATGTTGGTCCGCGGCACCATCACACCCTGCGTGCCCGTCAGCCCAATCGCCTTGCAGACGCGGTAGAAGCCCTCGACCTTCTCATTGACGCCGCCAATCGCCTGCACGACGCCGTGCTGATCGACGGATCCGGTCACCGCGAGATCCTGGCGCAGCGGCACTCCCGAGAGCGCCGAGAGCAGCGCGTACAGTTCCGTCGAGCTGGCGCTGTCACCGTCGATTCCGGAGTACGACTGCTCGAAGCAGATGCTGGCCGTCATCGCGATCGGATGCGACTGGCCAAAGCGCGCGCGCAGGAACCCGCTCAGAATCATGATTCCCTTGTCATGCGTCGAACCGGACAGCCGCGCCTCGCGCTCGATATTGATCAGGCCCGCCTGCCCCAACGCCACGGTCGCCGTCACCCGCGACGGACGGCCGAACGCGTAGCCGCCAACGTCGAGCACCGCAAGGCCGTTGATTTGCCCGACGCTCGCGCCGCTGATGTTCACGACCAGCGTGCCTTCCGCAATCAGCCGCCGAATTTCCTCTTCGATGAAATTGAGCCGGAGCATCCGCTCGCCAAGCGCCCGCTCGACGTGTGCGGCGGTGACCTGCGGCGCGTTTTCACCGCGCGCGAAGTAAGCGGACTCGCGCACCAGGTCGTCGATCGGTTCGAACATCGCGAGCACACGGCTGCGATCGCCGGCCATCCGCATTCCGAACTCGACGACGCGGCCCAGCGCTCCGGCATCGAACGCGACGAGATTTTCCTTGCGCGTGAGCGCGCCGACGTGCGCAGCATAGTGCGTGGCGGCCGCGCCGTCGGCCGCGACGGCCGGACGCATC
Source organism: Candidatus Acidiferrales bacterium (assembly GCA_035631915.1). Lineage (GTDB taxonomy): Bacteria > Desulfobacterota > Binatia > Binatales > Binataceae > Binatus. Next base: position 3,917 of record DASQHV010000071.1, read on the forward strand.
TCGGCTTTCACTTTGAAGAGTTCAGAGAAATCCGGATCGTAAAAGTAGAGCAGGTTGAACAGATACGAACCGCCGAGCACCACAATCTTCGTTCGAATCTCAAACGCCTCGGGTTTGAGTCCGCTGGTCGAAAAAAACGGGATCGGCTCGAAGGTCTCGATCGTTACGCGCCCGGACTTCAGGCTGCGCTTGAGCGATTTCCACACCCCGGGCTCGACGACTGCATCCTCGAGATCGAAAACCAGAAAGCCGCCGTGCGACTTCACGAACGAACCGCCGATGATGCGGGTGAAGTTGGTCCCGGAGCGCCCGAGCGGGTCGATCCAGCGCTCGATCGTCCCGAACATGTTGCGGTAGCTCGGCGCGTCCTCGAGCACTACCGGCGCGCCCTGGGTGCCCGAGTTATCTACGATCACGTTGACCTGGTAGTCGAACCATCGCGCGGCGTCGTCGGCGCCGGGCTGCCTGGGTCCGGCCTCGGCATTCGTTTCGCGGAAGCGATCGAGATTGTCGAGCATGTGCTCGGCGACCTGGTCGAGATAGTCGTCGACGCCGGGACTATTAAAGCGATGCTTTAAGTCTTCGATCGACGGCGTGATGAGCCGCGCCGCGAACGCGCGCTCGATGCCGCGGATGTCCTCGACCAGCTCGCGCATCGTTTCCTGCTGACGCAGCATCAGCGTCGCCAATTCGTTCTGCAGCTCGCCCTGCGCCTTGGTCAGAGCCTCGCGCTCCGCTTCGCTCTTCGCGGCCATCGCCTTGGCCAACGCGTCGGGCGATTCCGGCATCTTGCCGTCGACCAGCGGGATGAAGATCACCTGGCCGGTGGGCGCGCTCTGGATCGCAAAGCCGCGCTCGCGCGCGCGATTTTCGAGGTTGCCGAACAGCTCCTGCGCGCGCTTGTTGTACTTGTCGCGCAACGCGGTACGTTCATGATCAAAGTCCTCGCGCCGGAACGCCTTCGGCAATTGCTCGAGCACGAAGCCGACCAACTCCGTCATCGAGCGGCGCAGCTCGGTTCCCTGACCCGGTTTCAGATAGATTCCGACCGGCGATTCCGGGCTCTTGAAGTTGTTGACGTAGACCCAGTCCCCGGGCGTCGGCATCGTGGCGGCCTTGTCACGCAGCAAGCCGAGGATCGAGTCGCGCTCAAGCCGCGTACGCAGGCCGCTCACGAATACATTGTAGCCAGGCGCATCGATCCCGGTCGCGAGACGAATCGCGTCCAGCGCGCGATTCTGGCCGAACATTTCAACGACGCCGTCACCCGACGCCGCCCGCGTCAGCGCAGCCGCATCGACCGGCAGCCGCACGCGCAACTCGGACGGCGAAAGTTTCACCGGGGGCGATGCGGCGACCAGCCCGGAGTGGTCACCGGCGACAGTGGGCGAGATGTTATCGCTCATCGACGCTGCGCCATCACGACTGCTTGAGAATGATTCGCTGAACTTTTTTCTTCGGGACCGTGACGACGAGCGTGCCTTCCGACCACCGCGCGGCCGCCGCCTCGCCGTCGATCGAATCGGAGAACGACACCGCGCTTTCGACCACGCCGCCGAAGCGATCGGGTACGCGGACCGCCAGGCGCTGACCGAAGACTTCGACCTGGATTTTAGACGGATCGGCGCCGAGCGCGGCGATGCGCACGTCGTAGCGATCGCCGTTGTCGATCACCTGGGCGCGCTCGAATTCGCCGGGCTGCGTACCGCACTTCCAGCGTTCGATCAGCAGCTCGTCGAAGAACTCGTCAACGGCGCGCTCGAATTCATCAATTCCAAATCCGCGACGGTTGGCCATGCCGACAGTTTCCCACGATTTGCGCGTCATTGTAATGCGACACCGGAGCGTGCGTCGAGACTCGCGAGGCCGGCGCACCGCGCCGTCCTGCGCACGGCACTTGCCACCTAAACCCCTGCGGCGTATGGTTCGCACAATGCCGAGCTTTTCCAAAATCGTTGCCGCGACCGATTTTTCCGAGGACTCCAATCTCGCGCTAAGCTTCGCTGAAGAACTGGCGCGCAAGTTTTCGGCCGACGTGGTGCTGCTGCACGTCGATCAACCGCTCGCGCCCGTCATGATGACGCCGGAACTGGGGCCTGCGATGGACGTCGGCGCGATGGGGCGAATCGCGGAAGAGCAGCGCCTGCTCGCGCAGCGCGAACTCGACAAGATCGCCGGTCGGTTGCGCGACGGCGGCTTGAAAGTCAAAAGCATGCTCAAGGTCGGCTCGCCGTTCCTCGAAATTCTTCACACCGCACAAAGCGAAGGCGCCGATCTTATCGTGCTCGGCACTCACGGCCGAACGGGGCTGGCGCACGTCCTGATGGGCAGCGTGGCCGAGCGCGTGGTGCAGAAGGCGTCCTGCCCGGTGCTGACGATTCGGCACCCGGATCGCAAGTTCAAGCATCCACTCGACAAGTAGTCCGGGCACTCGACGCGCACGCCGGGCCCGCGCGGCGGCTATCTGCCGGTGAACCGTGGTGCGCGTTTTTCGACGAACGCCTTGACGCCTTCCTTGAAATCTTCCGACCGCGTCATCATCTCCATCGCGGTGTCGTCGTCGCGCACACCGGTCGCCAGGTCGGTGAACAGGTGCTGGTAGATCATTTTCTTTGCCTGCGCGACGCCCAGCGGCGAGCATTTGTTCGCGATCCCCGACGCGATCTCGCGCGCCGTCGCCATCAGCTTCTCCTGCGGCACCACCCGAGTTACCAGCCCGATCTCAAGCGCCTCGTTCGCGTCGACGAGTCTGCCCGTGATGGCCAGCTCCATCGCGCGCGCCAGGCCCACGATTCGCGGCAGCATCCAGCTGCTTCCGTGCTCGATCGCAAGCCCGCGCTGCGTGAAGATCAAGCCCATCCGCGCGTTCTCCGATGCGATCCGAATGTCCTGGTAGAGGCAGGTGGTGAATCCAAGTCCGACGCACGCGCCGTTGATTGCGCCGATTACCGGCTTGTTTAACGCGAGCGGCCACGAATACGCCGTCCGATAGTCCGCACGCTGCTGACTGAGCCATTCGTCCGCGCCTTCGTTGGCGCGCGCCGGCGCCGCGCCTGATGCGATGTTCGACAGCGAGCCCATGTCCGCGCCCGCGCAGTATGCGCGCCCGGCGCCGGTGACGATGATGGCGCCGACGTTGGCGTCGTGCTCCGCGTCCAGCATCGCCTTGCGCATCTCGGCGCCCATCTTCGGCGTCCACGCGTTCATCTTCTCGGGCCGGTTCATCGTTACCGTGGCAACGCGTTCGCTCTTCTCGTAGATAATTTCGTCGAATCCCATCTGTTCCTCCGTGCCAGTTTCGATAGCGGGCGTGGCGGTCGACTGACGCCCTGACTGCGGCTTCGTCGCGATCAAAGCACTTCCCCATCTCGAAATCTAACGGCGGACGACCGCCTTTCATCGCCCCGCGATGACTGTTAGTAAAGCCCTGATGCGAATTTCATCGCCACGTGACGGGTGCACCGGAACGCCACGCGCGATCCTGTTTTGCATCGCACTCGCGCTTGCGTTTTTCGTTTTCGTCTCGACGGCCCGTGCTGATACGGCCGCGGATCGATCGGCGATTGGCACCCGCGGCATGGTCGTTGCCGAAAGCGACGACGCCGCACATGCCGGCCTCGAGATTCTGAAAGGCGGCGGCAACGCAGTGGACGCGGCCGTCGCGACGGCGCTCGCCGTCGGCGTGACCAATCCCGCGTCGTGCGGAATCGGCGGCGGCGGCTTCATGCTCATCTATCGAGCCAAGGACCGCGCCTTCTTCGCGCTCGACTACCGCGAGACGGCGCCGCTCAAGGCGAGTCCCGATATGTTTCTTCGCGAGGGCAAGCCGGACCCGAAGCTCTCGCAGGACGGTGTGTTGGCGGTCGGCGTCCCCGGCGAAATTGCCGGAATAGATGCCGCGCTCAAGCGCTTCGGCACGATGAAGTTTCAGCAGATCGCAGCACCGGCTGAGAAACTCGCCGACGGCGGCTTCGCGGTGAGTCCTCATCTGGCAGGCGAGATCGCGCACATGGCGCCGCAACTCAAGGACGACCCCGGACTGCGCGAAGTGTTCTTCAAGCCCGACGGCTCACCGCCTGCGGCCGGCGATACCATCTACGAAAAAAATCTTGCCGCGACGCTCAAGCACCTGGGCGACGACCCGGTGACGAGCTTTTATCATGGCGAAGTCGCCGCGCAGATCGCCGCGTTCATGAAGGAGCATAACGGGCTCATCGAGAGCGCAGACCTCGCGAACTATCGGCCGCAGTGGCGCAACCCGATCCGCCGCGCCTATCGCGGATATGAAGTTTATGCGATGCCACCGCCTTCGTCGGGCGGTGTCGTGCTCGAGATGCTCGGCGCGCTCGAGTCGGGGAACATTGCGGGACTCGGCGTGAACTCGCCGCCCTACCTGGCTCGCGTGATCGAAGTGATGCGTCAGGGGTTCGTCGATCGCGCGCAATACGGAGATCCGGCGTTTGTCGGCGTCGAGATCGAGCACATGCTGTCCGACGGGCACATCCTGGAGTTGCGCGATCGCGCGCTGCACAAGAAGGCGCCGCCCGCGACGCCGGCGGCGCACGACCACGGCACGACAAATCTCCTGGTGGCCGACAAGGACGGCAACGTCGTCGCGCTCACCACCACCGTGAACACCCCCTTCGGCGCGAAGATGAGCGTGCCTGCACTCGGAATTTTGCTCAACGACGAGATGGACGATTTCGCGATCGCGCCGGGGGTTCCCAACGCGTATCACCTGGAAGGCGAACTCGCGAATCAGATTCGGCCGGGTAAGCGGCCGCTGTCCTCGATGACGCCGATAATCGTCACCAAGGACGGGCGTCCGGTGATGACCACTGGCGGCTCCGGCGGTCCCACTATCATCAGTGGCGTGTTGCAGGTCGCGCTGAATGTCTTGGATTTCCATCTCGACCCGGCCCGCGCCGTGGCCGAACCTCGCATTCATGAGCAGGCCGCGCCCGACGTGGTGATCGTGGAAGAGGCGATGCCCGCTGTCACGCGCGGCGTTTTGCAGCAAATGGGCTACAAACTCAAGGTCGTACCCTCGCTCGGCGCGGTGGGTGCGATCACGCTGTCACCCGGGAGAATTCGCGGCGCCTTCGATCCGCGCAAGGGCGGCGGTGCGGTCGGCTACTAGCGCGCCTGGATTTCGCGCGCTGCCTCGGGCGCGTTAGACTCAGCCCTCGTGTCCGCGACGTCACCCAGCGCCGATTCTCCGTCCGCCATCGGCACACATTCTTCATCCGGACCGCTTGAGCGGCCAAGTTCGTACGACTTGGCCGCGATCGCCGCGCTCTCTCTCGCCGTGTTCTTTTCTCATCTTGGCTCCTATGGCCTGTGGGAGCCGGACGAGGCGCGCTACGCGGAAATCGCCCGCGAGATGCTGCAGCACGGCTCCGCGATCGTTCCTCATCTCAACTACGTCGCTTACGTCGAAAAGCCTCCCCTGCTGTATTGGCTGACCGCGCTGTCGTTCCGGATCTTCGGGATTTCCGAGTTCTCCGCGCGGCTTCCGGTCGCGATGTCCGCGCTCGTTGGTGTGGCGGCGACGTACTATTTCGTGTTGCGCAGTTTCGGCCGCCGCCATGCGATCGTAGCGGGCGCGATTCTCGCAACGACTCCGCTCTACGCAATCATGGCGCAGGTTCTGACCACCGACATGATGCTCACCGCGTTCGTCACGATCGCCACGTTTGCGTTCTATCTTCATTGGCGTGATTCCGGCGGCGGCGCGCGATGGTGCTGGATTGGATACGTCGCGATCGGCTTCGCCGTGATGACGAAGGGGCCGGTCGGCGCCGCGCTGCCGATTCTGACTCTGGCGGTATTCCTGGCGTGGAATCGTGAACTTCGCGGCGCGATCAGAAGGTTCCGCGTCGCGTTCGGACTCATCATCGCCGGCGCGATCGCCGCGCCGTGGTTTTTGGCGATGACCGCGATTGTGCCCGGCTACTTCGACTTCTACTTCGTCGGCGAACACCTGCGGCGCGCATTTGTTTCCGACTACAGCCACGGCGAGCCGTTTTACTTTTATGTCCCGGTCATCGCGATCGGATTGCTGCCGTGGTCGATGCTGGTGCCGTTCCTGACCTGGCGCGCGATGCCTGAAAATCCTGCGCGCCGCTACTGCCTGGTCGCCGCCGGCGTGACGATCATCGCGTTCTCGTGTTCGAGCGCGAAGTTGATTCCTTACATTCTTCCCGCCGTCCCGCCCCTCGTCGTGCTGATCGCAGACGGGTTGGTAGCGTGCGCGTGGCCCGATGCTGATGCCCGACCATCCCTTCGGTCGCCCGATTCACGCATTCTGCTCGAGAGCGGCCCGATGCTGTCGCTTTTCGGTGCGGGCGTGATCATCGCGGCAATGCAGGCGCCCAACTTCCACACTCAATACGTGAAGGCGGCGCAGCCTGCACTGTACGCTATCGGAGCCGTCTTGCTGGTCGGCGGCGCCGC
>DASQHV010000072.1:0-3831 GCA_035631915.1 Candidatus Acidiferrales bacterium
CGGTATCGCGCCCTTCAGCAAGTCGCCGGCGAACGTTATCGCCGCTGCCTTGCCGCCGCCCGCGCGCGCGACGTTGGTCATCCCGATGTTCCCTGAGCCGACTGTCCGCGGATCGAATCCCTGGATGCGGCCGACGATCACGCCCGTCGGTATCGAGCCGACAATGTACGCGCCGACTATCAGGAGTGTCTCGATCATCATGCTCCCAAGCGTGCGACTAGAGTGTAAGCGGTGCGGTGAAAAGGAATCGGGGTGACTGGATTTGAACCAGCGACTCCTGCGTCCCGAACGCAGTGCTCTGGCCAGGCTGAGCTACACCCCGTTACCGGTTGCGAGTAGTCGGGAGAATACAGACGAATCGTTATAGCATCGGCGGTTGCCGCGTGCGAGTCCACGTCAGAGCTTCTGCGGCGTGCGCGCAATCAGGTCGCGCATCTCGCCGACAATTTTCGTGTAGTTCGGCAGGCCGAATATTCCCGAACCCGACACGAACACGTTCGCGCCTGCCGCCTTGACGTCGGCCAGGTTATCCAGCTTCACGCCGCCGTCGATCTCGACGTCGATCTTGAGTCCGCGCCGCTTCAACTCGCGCCGGATGTAACGCAGCTTCTCGAGCGCCGCGGGAATGAACGCCTGGCCCCCGAAGCCCGGATGCACGCTCATCACGAGAATCATGTCGAGCAGCTCGGCGAACGGCAGCACCCTGTCGGCGTCGGTCTCGGGATTTATCCCAATCGACGCGCGCGCGCCGAGGCCGCGAATCTGTTTCGCGATGCCGGGGATGTCGGGGCAGACCTCGCAATGCACCGAGATTGAATTGGCGCCCGCCTTGACGAAATCGCCGACGTAGCGTGCCGGCTCCGAGATCATCAGGTGCGCGTCGAGCGGCATCCGCGTGACCTTCCGCACCGACTCCAGCACGCAAATTCCCATCGAGATGTTCGGCACGAAATGGCCGTCCATCACGTCGAAATGAATCATGTCGGCGCCGGCCTTCTCGACCGCCGCGATCTCTGCGCCCAGCCGCGCGAAGTCGGCCGCCAGTATCGACGGCGCGATTCTGTCGGCTGGCTCGGTGCTCGACGGCTTCATTGCGCTTTACTCCAAACCATCTCGGCGCCCATCACTAGCGCATCGCAGCCGAACCATCAAAACCGTCACGAAATCCTCACCCGGAACAGCGCCATCAGATCGGTGACGCCGGGGTCCTTGCCCAATTGGCTCAACATCGTCGTGATCTGCCCGCGATGGTGCGTCTGGTGATTGAAATAGTGCGTGACTGCGAGCCACGCCGCCACTCGATAGCGGCCGGGCGCTGACATCGCGGAGTATTCGAGTTCGCCCGCAAGAAACTCCGGCGTGATTTCGCTCGTCCATGATTCGATCAATGCGTCGGTCTTTTCGCGCTCGCGCCGCAGTACCGCAAAGTCCGAGTACAGTTCCTGGTCGAGCGAGCGAATCGCGATCGGCCTACCGTCCGCGTCGCGCGATTGCGTGCGATCGGTTCCGATAAAGCGTCCGAGCTGCACGCGATCGGTCAACAGCAGATGGTTGAGCGTGCGATGAATCGAGCCGAAAAACGCGTGCAAATCGCGCTTGCGTTCGTCGTCGGTAAGCTCGGCGGCGACCTCGTAGACGCGCCGATTCATCCACGTGTTGTACTCAGCCAACGATTTGAACTGCGCGATCGGATCCATCTTGGTTCAGCTCTCACGCCGAGTAAGGCGCGCAGCAAAGAATCCGTCCAGACCGCCGAGATCCGGCCGCGTCTTCATGAAGCCGCGGGCGTCCAGCAACTTCTCGACTTCCGCAAAGTTCGGCGGCCGGCGATCGATGCTGAACTCCGGGTGTCGGCTCGTGAATGCGTCGATCACGCCCTCGCCCTCCTCGGGTGCGACACTGCAAACCGAATACACGATCGCACCGCCGGAGCGAACCATCGCGCCCGCCTGCTCCAGCATCCGCAGCTGGATTGCCGCCATCCGCGCCGGGTCGCCCGGCTTGAGCCGCCAGCGAATCTCCGGATGCTCGCGCAGCGTTCCAAGACCCGTGCACGGTGCATCGAGGAGCACGTAGTCAAAGCTCGCGGGGCGCATCGGCAGCGTCGCGGCGACGTCCGCACAGACGAAATCCAGGTTCGCGTGACGCAGGCGACGCCCCAGTTCGCGCGCGTTCCTGAGCCCGCTCAGATTGACGTCGACTGCGACGACGTGGCCGCGCGGTCCGACGATCTCCGACAGATGAGTGCTCTTGCCGCCGGGCGCTGCCGCACAGTCGAGCACCGTGGCTCCCGGAGCCGGCGCGAGCATCCGCGTCACGATTTGCGAGGCCTGCGACTGCGCGTGAAACAGTCCCTCGCGGTACGACCGCGACTCGAAATGCGGCGCGCTCTTGAGCACGATCGTTTCGGGAGCGTCGCAGCGCTCCCCGATTTCAAAACCGTCTTCATTCAACTTCGCCAGCAGCTCGGTTCGCGATCCGCGCGCCAGATTGATCCGGATGACGTTGGGCGCCGCTTCGTTGTCGGCCGTCATCAGCCGCTCCGCATTCTCCACGCCGAACCATTCGACAAATTGCTCGACCATCCAGCGCGGATGAGAATACGCGACCGCCAGAAAGCCATTCTCGTCGCGCTCGCGGCGCGGCAGCGGCAAACTCTCGCGCGTCGCGCGACGCATCACGGCGTTGACGAAGCCCGACGCCTTGCGCGCGTCGGCGACTCGCTTTGCGATGTTCACGGCCGTATCGACGACCGCATGCTGCGGAATCCGATCCAGGAAGCGCAGCTGGAACAGTCCCATCCGCAGAATCGTGAGCGCCGCCGGCTGAATGCCGTCGAGCCGCCGTCCCGTCAGATGCGCCAGTTCGAAATCGAGCCGTCCCTGCCACGCGATCGTTCCCAGCACCAGCCGCGTAATCAGGCGCCGATCCGCCGGCGGAAAGTCCGGCAGTCTTGCGCCGAGCAGAACGTCGGCATAGGCGGACTCGTTGGAGACGCGGTAGAGAATCTCGAACGCGGCCATCCGCGACGCGAGCCCTTCATTCGCAGGACTCGCGGGCGCACCCGCACGGGCACGCGGCGTTTGCCCGTGAGCGCTCATGCTCCCAGAATCGCCGGCAGACTCATTCGCCGCCCGCGGAAAAAGTCTGCGGCGCTCATTCGCTTGCGTCCCGGCGCCTGCACTTCGATCAGTCGCAGCGCACCTATTCCGCACTGAACTATCGGCTGCGGGAGTGCGAACAACAGGCCTGGCGTTTTGTCGGCGCTCACGGATTCATCGAGCGCCGCGCGCCAGATCAGCACCTCCTCGCCACTGACTCTCGTTCGCGCGACCGGCCACGGATCGTACGCGCGCGTCATTCGTTCGATTTGCACGGCGCTGAGGGACCAATCGATCGCCGCGTCCTTTTTCTCGATGCGCGGCGCGTAGGTGGCAAGCGCCTCGTCCTGTGCCGTCTCGACCAACGCGCCGCGCGCCGCGCGATCGATCGCCTCGAGCATCGCGCTCGCGCCGAGTTCCGCGAGTTTTTCCTTGAGCTTCGACTGCGTATCGCCCGGCGCGATCGGAATCGCGCGCTGCAAGTACATCGGACCGGCGTCCATTTTTTCGACGATCCGCATGATCGTCACGCCAGTCGTCGCGTCGCCTGCAAGGATCGCGGCTTCAACCGGCGACGCCCCGCGATGCCGCGGCAGGAGCGACGCGTGCACGTTCACCGGCGCGATCCGCGGCACGTCGAGGACCGCCTGCGGCAGAATCCGCCCGTACGCCGCCACCACCAGCAGGTCGGGCTCGAACGATTTCAGCTCCGCGACGAATTCCGGCGTGC
>DASQHV010000073.1:0-3333 GCA_035631915.1 Candidatus Acidiferrales bacterium
TTGGAGAATTGGTCGTTCAATACGCCGCTTTGTGGGCTCGATTTCGATTCAATATTTTTTTATTGGAAATCAAATCGGGATTAATAAATGTAGCTGAAGAGGCCGTCCGGGATGCAATACAGAAGCGGGTGCCACCAGCACTAGGGCAGACACCCCAGCAGACACCCTTTAACGAAACGCAATTGACAAAATTGCGCGAGTTTTTAGACAAAAACGAAAAAGCCGAAGTAAGCTTGGTATCCCAAACGGGCGAGCCAAAATCCTATGAACAATTGCGAGCGCTTGAACCGATTTTCGAAGAATGCGGGTGGAAGGTCTCAACCGGACAAGCTGCCTTGGATGGTCCGTGGATTTTTGTATTCGTAAATGCCAGCACACCGCAGAAGGCAACTTCACTCGTATGCGAAGCATTAGCCGCAAGTGGAATCCGTTTCACATATCGTCAAGTGGACTCCACAGACTTCGACCGTTGCACCATCTATTGTTCGCATCGGCGTTTATTCTTTGACTAATCTCTAGGCCATACGCCGACTGTACGTTTCTTAGAACTCAATTTCCGCATAGCGTCTTAATCTTGAGAACTTCTGGTTGTAGATCGGGGCGTTTACGCGGTTTCTTAGCTGCCTTCTATCCTTGTGTCATTCTTGAGCGCAGCGAAGAATCCCGGATCCGGCATTGCGCGCCCGCTCCCTGTTAGCTTCAATAACTGTTGCTCTCAAAATGACTGCTGCGATCACAAACTCGACAACGAACATCGGATCGTCCAATCGACGCGACGGCGCCGACGCGCCCAAGCCGCGCCGCGGGACGCTCACCGGATGGGGCCGCTACCCGCTCTCGGAGAGCGACATCTACCGGCCCGAGAAGATTGCGGAATTGCAGGCCGTCGTGACTGGCGACGCGACTTCTCTGATAGCGCGCGGCGCGGGCCGCGCCTACGGCGACGCGGCCTTGAACGATCAGAATCGCGTTGTCGACTTGACGCGGCTCAACCGGTTGCTGGCATTCGACCCGTCAAGCGGGACGCTCCGCTGCGAGGCCGGCGTGACGATCGCCGAAATCATCGACGTGTTCCTGCCGCGCGGATTTTTTCCGCCGGTGACGCCAGGCACGCGCTTCGTGACGCTCGGCGGCTCGGTCGCCGCCGACGTCCACGGCAAGAACCATCATCGCGACTCATCGCTCGCCTCGCACGTGACGAGCTTCGACCTGATGCTGGCGTCGGGCGAAGTGCGGCGCTGCTCGCGCGAGGCCGACTCGGCGCTGTTCTGGGCCACCGTCGGCGGCATGGGCTTGACCGGCGTGATCCTGGAGCTGGAACTGAAGCTGCGCCGCGTCGAGAGCGCGTACTTCGAGGGCGAGGTCATCCGCGCCGGCAACCTCGACTCCGCGATCGAAGCGTTCGAGCGCACCGACTCTCAATACGGCTATTCGGTGGCATGGATCGATTGCGCCAGCCTCAAGGGCTCGCTCGGCCGCTCGGTACTTAATCTCGGAAATTTTGCGACGCTCGATCGCCTGCCGCCAAAGCTCGCGCAGAATCCGCTGAATGCGCCGTCGCCGATGCGCGCGGCGGTGCCGTTCGACCTACCGGGCTTCACGCTCAACTCGCTCACGGTCAAGACTTTCAACACCTGCCTCTACGCGCTCTATCGAGACAAGCAGCCCGGCGCGATCTTCAACTGGGAGAGCTTCTTTTATCCGCTCGATTTGATTCACAACTGGAACCGCATCTACGGCAAGCGCGGCTTCGTGCAGTACCAATGCGTGTGGCCGCTCGCGGAGAGCCGCGCCGGTCTGATCGAGGTGGTCGAGGCGATCGCGAGGAGCCGCCGCGGCTCGTTCCTGACCGTGCTGAAAAAGTTCGGCGCGCAAGACGGCCTGCTTTCGTTCCCGATGCCCGGTTACACACTCGCGCTCGACTTTCCGATGACCGACGGCCTGCTCGAATTTCTCGACACGCTGGACGAGATGGTGCTGAAGCGCGGCGGCCGCGTCTATCTCGCGAAGGACGCGCGGATGCGGCCCGAGATGTTCCGCGCGATGTACCCCAACTTCCAGAAATGGCAGGCTGCCAAAGCCGTCGCCGATCCCAACAACCGGTTCTCCTCGAGCCTCTCGCGCAGGCTCGGGATGGATCCCGCGTGAGCCGGATGCACGAGGCGATGCGACGATGAACCGGGTGCTGATTCTTGGCGCCACCAGCCCGATCGCGCGGGCGCTCGCGATGCAGTATGCGCTCGACGGCGCGCGGCTCTATCTGGCGGCGCGCGACGCCGACGAAGTCCGCCGCGTCGCGGAGGACGTGAGCGTTCGCTCCGGCGTCCATGCGCTGCATGGCACCTTCGACGCGTCGAACTTCGCAGCGCACGACGAATTTATCCGGCGCGCGGCGAATGAGCTTGGCGGGCTGGACAGTGTCGTCGTGTGCTTCGGGACGCTTGGCGATGAAGACGCGGCACAGACCGACGCCGACGCTGCGCTCGCCACGCTGCATCAGAACTTCACCGGCGCCGTGTCGCTGATCACGCTCGCCGCGCGCCATCTCGAGCAGCAGCGCTCGGGCAGCATCGTCGTGATCGGCAGCGTCGCCGGAGACCGCGGACGCGCGCGCAACTACGTTTACGGCAGCGCCAAGGGCGCGCTCGCGCTGTTCACGCAGGGGCTTCGCGGACGACTGGCGAAGGCGGGCGTGCACGTGATGACGGTGAAGCTCGGCACCGTCGATACGCGCATGACCTGGGGGCGCGACGGCGCGCTGCTCTCGATCTCTCCCGTCAAAGCTGCGGACTCGATCTACGCGGCGGTGCGCAGGCGCGCCGAAGTGGTGTACGTGCCATGGTTCTGGCGTTTCATCATGGGCGGTATCCGGATGATTCCGGAGAGCCGCTTCAAGCGCGTCAGCTTCTAGTCGGCGCAGCGCCGGCGCCCGCCTTTTCGCCGTCGTTCGGCTCAACTATAAGATCGTTGCAGTTCCCCAGCGCGTGCGAGCGGAGTAATCGCGATGTCCAATCGTCTTGAAGAAATCCAGAAACTGAAATTCACCGGCGCAGTCGATGCCGACGGACATATTCTCGAGGACGCGGGTCTCTGGGACCGCTATATCGACCCGAAGTACAAGGACCGCGCCGTGCGCGTTCGCCTCGACAAGAACGGGCTCGAGTTTCTCGAGATCGCGGGACGACCGTCGAAGATTTTCAGCGGCGGACGCCTGGGCGGCCTCTCCGCGATGGGCACCACGCGCGACGACAAGTGGGAGAATCGCCCGACTTACGGCGGGATGGCGCCGTTCGGCGCGATGAATTCGAAGGAGCGGCTGCAGCGCATCGAGGC
>DASQHV010000074.1:0-5732 GCA_035631915.1 Candidatus Acidiferrales bacterium
GGTCCGCTATATTCTGGCGCCATGTCGAAGCGGAACAGGACTCGCGGTCCAAGCGGCGACAGTCCGGTACTTGGCGAGGCGACCGGCGCGTTCGACGACCTCTACCACTATTTGCTGACCGCTTCATGGCCGCTGCTGATCGGGCTTATCGCCGGATTGTTTGTAATCGGCAACCTGGTTTTCGCGGTCGGCTACTACCTCGACGGCGGCGTGGAGAACACGCATTCCGGGTCGTTCCTCGACATGTTTTTCTTCAGCATCCAGACCATGGCGACCATCGGCTACGGCAAGATGGAGCCGGTGTCGCTGGTGTCGAACATCCTGGTTGCGATCGAGGCGCTTTGCGGCCTGCTGGCCCTTGCGCTGATGACCGGGCTGGTGTTCTCGAAGTTTTCGCGCCCCACCGCGCGCATCAGGTTCAGCCGCTACGCCGTAATCGGTCCCCGCGACGGCACGACCAGCCTGATGATCCGCGCAGCCAACATGCGCGAGAGCCGGATCGTCGAGGCGCAGATCCACGTCGTGATGACGCGCCAGGAGACCACGCTCGAGGGCGAATCGATCCGCCGCATCTACGATCTGCCGATGACGCGTTATCGCAGCGCGATGTTCGTGCTGTCGTGGACGGCGGTTCATCCGATCGTCGAAGGCAGCCCGTTTTTCGGCCGCACGCGCGAGTCGATGGCCGAAGGGGCGCCTGAAGTCATTGTCTCAATCACCGGACTCGACGAGACCTTCTCGCAGACAGTTCATGCGCGGCACACCTACACGCTTGATGAAATCGTCTGGAACGCACACCACGCCAACGTGCTGAAGACCTTCCCCGACGGCAGCCGCGGAGTGGACTACACGCATTTCGACGAGATCGAGATGCTTGCGCCCGTTCAGAAATGAAACCTGAACGCTAGTGACGCTTGTTCACTTATTTCGTGATTTGTGGGCATCATGATGGATGGCGAGGGGCGGGGGCCGCCGCGCTTGGGAGACAGGATGACATCGGGGAAATTTGGCAGAGTACTAATCGCAGTTGCACGATGGTTCGATACGTCAGCGGGCGGCACGCCGCCGGCTGATGGCCCGCAAGAGACCGACTGGTTGCGGTGCATTCCGTTCGCAGCCGTTCACCTGATGTGCTTTGGCGTCATCTGGGTCGGATGGAGCCCGGTCGCGGTTGCAGTCGCCGCCGCGCTCTATTTCATCCGCATGTTTTCGATCACTGGCTTCTACCATCGCTATTTCTCACATCGATCGTTCAAGACTTCGCGCGCGGCCCAGTTGATTTTCGCGATCCTCGGCGCGACCTCCGTGCAACGCGGCGCACTGTGGTGGGCGTCGCATCACCGCCTGCACCATCAGCGCTCCGACCAGCCCGACGACGTGCACTCGCCGCGCCAGCAGGGCTTTCTCTGGAGCCACATGGGCTGGATTACTTCAGAAGCAAACTTCCGCTCCGAACTTGGCGTGGTTCGCGACCTGGCGAAATTTCCCGAGCTGATGTTCCTGGATCGCTTCGACGTGCTGGTGCCCACGCTGCTTGGCTTTGCGCTATTCGGACTCGGCGCGATTCTGCAACGCGAGGCGCCGACTCTGCACACCAGCGGCGCGCAGATGCTGATTTGGGGATTTTTCATTTCGACGGTGGCGCTGCTGCACGGCACCTTCACGATCAACTCGCTGGCGCACGTCATCGGACGCCGCCGCTACGAGACCGGCGACGACAGCCGCAACAGCTTCACGCTCGCGATGGTCACGCTCGGCGAGGGCTGGCACAACAATCACCATCACTACCCGGCCGCCGCTCGCAACGGATTTTTCTGGTGGGAAATCGACATCACGTTCTACGTGCTGAAGATGCTCGAAGCGGTTGGAGTAATCTGGGATCTGCGCAAGGTGCCGGAGGAATTGCTCGACGAAAACCGCGTCGTGGCGCGATCCGGCGCCCGGGCGGCGCGCCGCTCGACCGTCGTGCGCGCGCACGTGACGGTGCAACGCGAAGGCGAGCGTCGAGTCGCGCCCGCCCTCCAGGCCGCCACCCACAAGGTCGCGTCGCTGCCGCATCTGCCCGAGCCTGCCGAGCTGGAAACTGAACGAGTTGCGTGATGCGCGAGTCGGGTTCGATCGTCGCGTCAGGCGTTGACGCGGCGCGGGCGCGCCGACCCGCGATGATCGAAGGCGTCGCGCGGCGCGCAGTGCTGGCGCGCCTGGCGGGCATCGAGCACGGGCGCATCGTCGTCGAGGACGGCGGCGAGCGAATCGCATTCGGCCAGGACCCCGAGGACGCCGAACTACGCGCTACGATTCGCGTCCACGACCGGCGCTTCTACTCGGACTTGGCGCTCGGCGGCAGTACGGGCGCGGGCGAAGCGTACATGGCGGGCTCCTGGAGCACCGACGACCTGACGGCGCTCGTGCAAATCATGATTCGCAACCGCGCCGTGATGGAGGGTATCGACTCCGGGCTGGCGCGGCTGGCCAATCCCGCGCGCAAGCTGCTGCACTACCTCAATCGCAACACCAGGAGCGGCAGCCAGCGCAACATCGCGGCGCATTACGATCTCGGCAACGAATTTTTCGAGCTGATCCTGGATAAATCGTTGATGTACTCGTGCGCGATCTTCGAGCGCCCCGACGCGACGCTGGAGGAAGCCGCGCTCGCCAAGGTCGATCGGATTTGCCGCAAGCTCGATCTGCGCGCGCACGACCATCTGATCGAAATCGGCACCGGCTGGGGCGCCTTTGCGATTCATGCGGCGAAGAACTACGGATGCCGCGTCACCACGACCACGATCTCGCGCGCGCAACACGACTACGCCGTCAAAAGAATCGCCGCCGCGGGCCTGTCGGAGCGCGTCACCGTGCTGTTCCAGGACTACCGCGACTTGACCGGGCAGTTCGACAAGGCGGTGTCGATCGAGATGATCGAAGCGGTGGGGCATCACTTCGTCGACGCGTATTTCAAGAAGTGCGGCGAGTTGCTGAAGCCGGACGGCATGATGCTGCTGCAGGCGATCACGATTTCCGACCGCGAATACGCGGGCGCGATCCGGCGCGTCGATTTCATCAAGAAGTACATCTTCCCGGGCAGCTTCATCCCGTCGGTCACGGCGCTGTGCGACTCGATCACGCGCGCGAGCGATCTGCGCCTGTCTCATCTCGAGGACCTGACGCCCAACTACGCCGAGACGCTGAAGCATTGGCGGCTGCGGCTGTTCGCCAACGTCGAGCAGGTGCGCGCACTCGGCTATCCGGAGGAGTTCATCCGGATGTGGGAGTTTTACCTGCGCTACTGCGAGGGCGGCTTCCGCGAGCGCTACATCGGCGACGTCCAGATGCTGCTGACCAAGCCAGACAATCGCCGCGCGCCAATCCTGCCCCCGCTGTAGTAACTCCGTATGCGGGGCTCGCGCCCCGCGCCCCCGGCAGGGCCCAGCCCAGCACCCGGCGTATGAGGGAAAAAGCAGGATACGGCCGCAGCGGCCTGTTAGAAGGCTAAGCGACGCCGATTTCGCGCACGATGGCGCTGGAGCCGGGATAGCGCTCGCCAGGCATCGGCTCGTGTCGACCGCCCAGGTGCTCGGCGAGAAACCGCTCCTCGCGCGCGGCGAAGTCGAGTCGGTTGGCGGCGCGCCGCAAGCCGTGACCTTCATCGGGATAGAGCACGTAGGTGACGCGGCCGCGTTTGTGTTCGATCGCAGCGACGAGTTGTTCCGGCTCGCTCGGCTTGACGTGCGGATCGTTGGCGCCCTGCCCGATTAGCAGCGGGATGCGAATTTTGTCGGCGGAGAAATAGGGCGACGCGTTGGTCAGCAGCTCCCGGTCCTCCGCACGATCGGGATCGCCCACCAGCGCAGACCAACTCGCGCGCGAGACCCCGGCATACGCCGGCCGATTGGCGGCGAAGACGAGCAGGTTTGACGGTCCGCATAGGTCGACCGCGCAGCAGTAGACGTCGGGTGTGAACGCGGCGCCTGCCAGGGCTGCGTATCCACCGAACGAGAAACCGTCAATCGCGACGCGCGCCGGATCGGCAATTCCTTCATCCACCGCCCAGCGCACGGCGTCGGTCAAATCGTTTTGCTTGTCACCGCTCCGCTCACGGTCGGCGGCGTGCAGGTATTTTTTTCCGTAGCCAGACGAGCCGCGATAGTTGACCTGCAGGACTGCGTAGCCGCGATTCGCCAGCATCTGCACCTGTCGGTTGAAGCCCCAGAAGTCGCGCATCGCATCACCGCCGTGCACCAGCAGCACCATCGGGACTCTCTCCACGGCGCCGCGGCGCGGCAGCGTCAGCTGTGCGTGAATCGCCATCCCGTCGCGCGCACGAAACGTGATCGGCTTCATCTCCGCCAGCGGCGCGTCGTCCAACTTGGGCTGGGCGCTGAACAGGAATTTCGCCTGCTTCGACGCGCGGTCCCATGCGAAGTAGGACTTCGGGCTGGTGTCGCTGGCAAACGAAACGATCCACGTGCGATCGGCAAGGTCGCGATTGATGAAGGTCAGGTCGCCGGCGTTCACCTTTGCGAGCGCCTCGAAGTCGTCGCGCACGCCGGGATCGATCACGGTCCATCGCTTGCGGTCGGGAAAAAAGGACACCGCCTGGACCACGCGGCGCGGGCGATCGATTATCGCCTCGTCGGCATCGACGACCCCGCTCTCGGCAAGCACGATTTGCTCTCCGGTCGCGATCTTATGCACCAGGACGCGCGCTTTGTCGCTGCCCACCGACGACCTGAGGAAAACGACGCTGCCATCCTTGCCGAAGCCCAGCGGCTGCAGGACGTCCTCGGCCGTTCCTGTGAGCATCGTGCGCCACGGCGATTGAGCGTCGTCGCGCACGCGAATCTCCGGAGCGCCGTCCGGACCCGTCACGCGCGCGAGGCGGATGACGAAATCGTCATCGCCAACCCAGAAGCCGACATCGCCTGGGTTCAGCGTGTCGAGCGTTGCCGCGCCGCTGTGGATGTCGATGCGATACACGTCCATCAGGCGGCGATCGCGCGGATTGGCGCTGATGCAAATCTGATCGGGAAATCGGTGATTCAATCCGATCGCGGTGCAGGTCGCCTTGGGCCACGGCGTCAAATCGCGAACTTCGCCTGCCGCCAGCGACACGGCGAGGGTATGAAAGTTGTTGTCGCCGTCGGCATCTTGAAAGTAGAGGAGCGTCCCCGGATCGAACGCCCACAAGTAGAGCGGGACGCCGCGATGCGAATCGGCGGTGACGGCGCGAGCGTCGCTGCCGCCGATCGTCTCGACCCAGACTTGCGGGATGCCGCGGTCGTCGGGTGCGATCCACGCCAGCAAGCGTCCGTCGGGCGAAATCGAGGGTGAACGGCGCTCGGCGTTTCCGAACAGCAACTCGCGCGCGATAAGTGAGTCAGTCATGCGATCGATTGCCTCGCCTCCAGGAACGTCCAGCACCCTATGCAGGGTCCCGCAGTGGCGTCGAGAGTGGTCCCGCGGCCGATGTGTGCTAGTATTCTATTGTCATCGGAGGGGCCGATTTCCTGCCGTCGGTCCCGAATTCTCGAAGCGCCCCGCCTGAGTCGAAGAATCCCTGCGCGCGATCTTACGCGCGGTCTGGCATCGGACCCGTGCTTGCGCCGAAAAAAGATCCGGATTCTTCGCTCCGCAGACCTCGCTCTTGCCGGCGCTGAAAAACAAACGCCGAACCCGGTTGCCCGGATTCGGCGTTTGCGATTCAGCCTTGCGAAGGGCCCGGTGGCTTCCGG